>JBBQQP010000107.1:0-9554 GCA_038215675.1 Chitinophagales bacterium
AAAGTGCCCTAAATTTATCATTGGCAGAATCCATGGCAAATGTGTCGGCGGTGGAGTTGGCCTTGCATCCGCTGTTGATTATGCCATTGCATCTGTAAAAGCAGATATCAGATTAAGTGAATTGGAAATGGGTATCGGCCCGTTTGTGGTTGGCCCGGCGGTAGAAAGAAAGTTAGGAATAGCTGCTTTTAGTGCATTGTCAATTGATGCACATACCTGGCGAGGGAGCGATTGGGCTAAACGGAAAAACTTGTTTGCAGAACTGCATGATGATATAGATAATATGGATGAATCCATCAGCCGGCTGGCACTCACATTGTCACATAGTAACCCGGAAGCGATGGCGGAAATGAAAAAAATATTCTGGAAGGATACAGACCATTGGGATGAATTATTAAAAGAGCGGGCAGCCATTAGCGGCAGACTGGTATTGAGCGAATTTTCGAAAACTGCCATTGAAAAATTTAAGGCAATAAAAAAATAAGCAGCACCGGCAAATATGGGAAGCATCGAGACTTTTAATGAAGGTAATTTCAAACAGATTTGTGACGAGTTGGCCGCTCGGGATGCAGACTTGAAATTGATATTAGACACGCATGATTATCCTCCGTTTTGGAAACGCCCCCCTACATTTGAAACGCTGGTACATATCATTTTAGAACAACAGGTTTCTTTGGCATCTGCAATGGCAGCACTGAAAAAATTGAAAGAAAAAATTGGGGAAATTACTCCTCATCGGTTTTTGGCATTGACCAACGAAGAATTGAAGGATTGCTATTTCAGCAGGCAAAAAATTGTTTATACCCAACATCTAGCCAATGCCATAGGGGACAATTTGCTAAATCTTGATGTATTGCCGGAAATGAACAACGATCACGTAAGATCCACACTTACAAAAATTAAAGGAATTGGCAACTGGACGGTGGATGTATATCTGATGATGGTGCTTCAAAGAAGCGATTTGTTTCCCTTAGGCGATGTTGCATTAATGACGAGTATGAGAGAAACCAAAAAATTATCAAAAGATGTTTCCAGGGATGCAATAGCAATTATTGCTATTGGCTGGAAACCTTATCAAACCATTGCTGCTTTTATTTTATGGCATAGTTATTTGGTTAAAAGAAAACGGTTAGCTTGATTTTGACTGTTCTATGCCGGATTTATTTTTGTGCTTTTTAAAGCTCTTGCTGATATTTGTTTGCAGCATTTAATAAGGCCTTAAGATTTCAGGTTTATAATCAAAATGATCTATTTTTTTCCATTTTGACATTTAAATTCCGTGGCAGGTGACGACCCAAATATCATTTTTAAATACATACAACGGCAAACAAAATCAAATAAAATACTTTCGCAATTAGACGGAATAAAGAAAAAATGTTGAGAAATATCCCTTTTTTTTACGTAAAAAATTAAACATTATATTTGTTAGAATTTGATGATTAGACTAAAAATCATAGCACTTTTTTTGAGCCTGTTGATGACATTGCAAATGTTGCCAATATCACAAATAGGCCAAATACTTGGTTCAGGCCAATGGATTGAAGAGTTGCCGCACAATGTAGATGATAACGAGGGTAAAGCAGAAGGAACTATCCTCTCAAACTTTTCCCCGCAAATTGTTAATAGCAATATTATTTATTTAGCGCAAAGCAAAGAACTTGCTTATTTGCAGTTTAATGCACAAATCCCATCCAATCACTCTTCGGATGTGCTGGCCGAACCCCCGATTTCACTTTCTTAAAAAAGATTTCAATTAGCATTTGTTATTGAATTAATGCATCAATTGGTTCTTATGTTTTAATTTGATGCGGGCAATTGCTGAATGCCTGATATAAATCGTAATTACATTGTAGCGCAAACATGACAACTTTTATGTTGATGTTAGTGAATTGCACACCTCTCTATACTTTACTTATTTAATTTTTATTGTTATGACGAAAGCCAAAGGGCTCACTTTTAGTTATTTGAAGAATGACTTGCCATCAGGACTGGTAGTTTTTTTGGTTGCACTTCCGCTTTGTTTAGGAATTGCACTGGCATCCGGTGCGCCATTTTTTAGTGGGTTAATTGCTGGTATTATTGGGGGTATTGTAATTGGATCACTGAGTACTTCAAAATTGAGTGTGAGCGGACCTGCCGCTGGTTTAGCCGCATTGGTGTTAGCCGCAATTACCAACATTGGATCATTTGAATTGTTTCTTTGTGCGGTGTTGATTGCCGGTATTTTGCAGATGCTGATGGGGATCGCCCGGCTGGGTGGTATTGCCAACTATTTCCCATCCAGTGTAATCAAGGGGATGTTGACGAGTATTGGAATACTAATCATCGCCAAACAAATTCCACATGCCTTTGGTTATGATAAAGATGCAAAGGGAAATCTGACCGAACTTGTAGACTATGGCAACGAAGACTGGCACGAACTGTTACAACCTTTTCAGCACATCAATGTGGGTGTATTTATCATTTGCATCTTATCCATTTTAATCATGATCATCTGGGAGAAGCCCTTTATAAAAAACAAGGTAAAATTTATCCCAGGAGCTTTGGTTGCTGTAGTAGTTTCCATTTTAATGAATGAATTTTTTAAAGCCACCAATAGTCCTTTTCTGGTTGAGCAGGAACACCTTGTGCAAATTAAGGCTGCCGGTAGTGCTGCTGAATTTTTAGGTTTTTTTACTTTTCCTGATTTCAATGGTTTCTTAAATAGTAAGGTAATTGTTACAGGTTTTATGATTGCCATCATCGCCACGCTGGAAACATTGCTGAGTGTAGAAGCTGTGGATAATCTTGATCCCGAAAGAAGGGTAACCAATACCAATAGAGAGTTAGTGGCACAGGGAATAGGAAATACAATTTCAGGGTTAATAGGTGGATTACCTATTACAAGTGTAATCGTAAGGAGTAGTGCCAATTTAAATGCCGGAGCAAAAACCAAATTATCTACTATTTTTCATGGCCTTTTATTGCTGATTTGTGTTATTCTGATTCCCCGGTTACTCAATTTGATTCCCTTGTCATCCCTTGCTGCGATTTTGCTGTTAACTGGTTACAAATTATGTAAACTATCTGTATTCTCTCAAATGTACAAAAACGGAAAATACCAGTACCTGCCATTTTTTGTAACTGTTATAGTAATTATTGGAATAGATTTAATGGGAATTTATCCCCCATTAAAAGGAGAAGGATTATTGGCTGGAGTAATTGCGGGTGTCATTGTAGCTTCTATTGCAATATTGCATGGCAACCTTAAAAACTCGTATTACTTTCATAAGGAGAAATACCACGATGGAGATATTATCAAAATTCGCCTTGCGGAAGAGGTATCCTTTTTAAATAAAGGTTCAATCCGCGAAACGCTGGATCGTTTGCCTGAAAATTCAAAAGTGATCATTGATGCATCCAAAACAGAATACATCGATTTTGATGTTTTGGAACTGATTAAGGAATTCAGGGATATAAAAGCTCCTATTAAAAATATTGATGCCAATCTGGAGGGGTTTCATGAGAAGTATGAAATCGAAAATCAAATGCACGTGCAATCAGTACATTAATAACATTAAAAAAAATAAAAAAACATGGACAAGTCATATCAAAAATTAATCAAGGGCAATCAGATTTACGCTGAAACAAAACTTTATGAAGATCCGGAATATTTTAAAAATTTGTCGAAGGGGCAGGAGCCGGAATACTTATGGATAGGCTGCAGTGATAGCCGTGTGCCTGCCAATGAAATCACCAAAACACAAAGCGGTGAAATCTTCGTTCATCGAAATATTGCCAACCTGGTGGTTCATACGGATAGCAACATGCTGAGCGTATTGGAATATGCAGTTAGATACCTGGGAGTAAAACATATCATTGTGTGTGGCCATTATGGATGTGGGGGTGTAAATGCATCAATGAGCAATACCTATCATGGCTTTGTAGATAACTGGTTGTGTAATATCAAAGATGTATATCATAAAAACAGTGCAGAGCTGGATGCTATAAAAAATAAGACGGACCGGTCAAACAGGTTAACAGAACTGAATGTGATTGAACAAGTGCGCAACCTTGCCAAAACAACGATTGTTCAACAAGCATGGACCACAAGAGAACTACACCTGCATGGTTGGGTGTATGGGTTAGATAACGGACTGGTGAAAGATCTAAGTATTATTCACAACAATAGTGTTGATATAGACGAAATATATCGTTTCGCATTGGATGGGGCAAAACAAGCGACTCCTGCAAAAAAAGCACCGGCTGAAAAGATATTGGTGAAGAAGGCGGTGATAAAAAAAATGCCAGTAAAGCCAATTGCAAAAACAGCTAAAAGAACAGTATAACAGCATCATATTTACACACATCGGGCAGTTGAGCAAATGCTCTAAAAATGTTTGACGGTTTTTTATATAATTAAGGTTGTCCACTGTTGTCTCGCATTTTGCTCGCTTATTACACCAGGCGTGGTTGGATTAGCTTTAAGTAAGTCATTAACCAAATGCCTCTACCCTTGATGAGATGCAGAAGTACAAAATAAAGTGCGGTATTTTTCTGTTGTCAATTTTTATTTGTAGCGGATCCCAATTAGTATTGCCATTGATCGGCAATTTCTTTAAAACTGCCTCACAAAAGGAAATACAAATCAATACCAAAGCAACACTACCGGAGAGGAAGGCAGCAACGAAACGGAAGTAGAAAAAAGTGCTTCAATTTTAATTTACCGGAGTATGATTCCTTATTTAGATATGCCGCCCTTTCTAAAATATTTCCGCCAGGGAATTCACTAACTAATAAAGGCAACCAAACGGTTGCCTTTATTAGTATAATTTATTTGCGAGTGTTAGGTTAAGTTCGAAAAGGCAACGGTGACTGGTCAACATTTCTCCATTGGCCATTTACCGTTTACAAATCGACACGGCCTTTATTTTTAAGATCTCACTCTGATCTACGGTTTAGTGGCATTGCTTTTCCTAAGGATGTTGTAGAATCGGCTATTAAAATCAACCAGTTCATTTTCCAATAAATCGATGGTGCCTTCTTTAGTGGCGGATAGTGGCTCCAATGCCGTTGCTACTTCCATATATAAATCACTCAAGCGTCGTCTGTATTTAAATTCATCAAAGAAAATCGTCTGCCGGTTCAGTTCCAACATTTCCCGTCGCATGCTGTCAAGTGCATTGAGTGTTGACTGCTGCGCAGATGTTTTGGCTGAAATTTGTGACAATACTGCCATTGATTTATCAAGTGTATCTACCAAAGTTGCAAGTTTTTCGTGCATGGTATAGAGGCGCATTGCCTGCAGGTAATGCTTGTTTATGCTTTTTGCAGTAAATTCTTTCGCATCATTGGGTTTAATATTAATGAATTGTTCATACTTTTTCCCATCTACCAACAGTACAATTTTGTATTTGCCAACTGGCACTCTTGGAGCAACCAGTCCGGAATAAAAAACAGCTGATCCTGCTACAAATCCGCCTTTGGCAATTTTGGGTGGATTGATATTAAACGGCCAGTAAACTTTATTGAGTCCTTTAAGAGTGGTGCCATTGAAGTCTTTAATTTTTTTATTGGCAGGATCATAAATTTCGAGTTTTATACCGGCGCTATTCCGCTCTTTCAGGTAGTAATCGATAGAAGGTAATAGGACTTTTCCACCTGCAGTGTAACCATCCATATTGCTGCCGGTAGCGGGAAGCTGCGGACTATAGTCATACACAAAGTCATTTACCGGGTACAAGATTACATCCTGGTTTAAGTCAGATTTTACCAGGTTTCTCAAAGGCTGAAGATCATCAATAATGTAAATGCCCCTACCGTGGGATGCAACTATAAGATCACCTGTTTTTGGCTCAATGGTTATATCTCTTACACTGTTATACCAGGGCATATTCTGGTATTTACTTCTCATCCAGTTGGCACCGCCGTCAATTGAAATAAACAGGCCCATTTCTGTACCGGCAAAAAGCAACTGGCTATTTTTGATGTCTTCCCTTATCACATGTGCAAAACCGGTAAACTCCGGGGAGCTGATCTTTTTCCAGGTATTACCGCCATCTTTACTCATGGCAATATAAGTAGCATGATCACCGTACATGTGGTTGTCAAATGTTACGTACATTCTTTTAGGATCCAGTTTTGAAAGCTCAATGCAGCTTACCCATGCTTGTTTAGGAATACCCGCTTTCCAGGCATTGGGAGCCTTATTGGTCCATGTTTTCCCCGCATCATTTGTCACCTGAAGATTGCCGTCATCGGTACCTGCCCAAATGATGTTTTCATTGGTTGGATGCTGGGTGATGGTGTAGATGGTGCAGTGGTTTTCAGCACTCGTATTATCGCCGGTGATACCGCCACTTTCTTCTGTTTTGATTTTGGTTTTATCATTCGTACTCAGGTCGGGCGAAATGCGTTGCCAGTTTCTGCCTTCGTCGGTTGATTTGTATAAATACTGGTTGGCAATGTATAAATTGAACAAGGGTTTTCCGGAAGCTGATTTTTTTATTGAATTTCCGGTTACGATTGGCGTGTTCCAATGAAAACGATGTTCCTCTTCGCCCCCTGCTTTCTGAGGTTTGATGGACGATGCAAGCCCCGTATTTAAATTTACACGATTGGCATTGCCACCCTGCGATTCTGCAAAAACAATTTTTGAGTTGAGGGGACTAGGCTGTACCCAAAAACCGTCACCACCGTTGATGTCTAACCAATCTGTACTGGTAAGGCCACGTGCAGAGGAATTCGGCGCCATCCAGCTTCCGTTATCCTGCAAACCGCCATAGACGTTGTAAACTTTTTCATTGTCGGTGGCTACATGGTAAAACTGACCGACAGGAAGATTATTTAGAAACTGCCAGGATACGCCTTTGTTCATGCTTACATAAACACCGCCATCCGTACCGAGGTACATAATGTCTGTGTTGGAAGGATTTATCCAAAGTGCATGATGATCGGCATGTGGTGCAACTCCCCCAATGATGGTATTATTCCAGGAATAGCCGCCATCTTTTGAATATTGAAAATCATAAGCGGGCCGGTAAACTTTTTTAGGATCTTTTGGATCAAACACAAGCGTACTGAAATAAAAAGGTCTTGCAGTAATATTTTCGGTAGCCGCTAATTTCTCCCAGCTGCTGCCTTCATCTTTTGAAATAAATAAGCCAGGCGTTTTAGCTTCTACTATTGCCAATACTTCCGCAGGTTTAGATGGATTGATGGTTACCACAATACGTCCGATATCGCCTGTTGGCAAGCCCTGCGTAATTTTATTCCAGGTTTCTCCACCATCTGTACTTTTAAATAAACCGCTGCCTGGTCCGCCGGAAACAAAGGAATAAGGTTTTCGGCTTGCCTGCCAGAAACTTGCCAGCATAATTTTTGGGTTAGACGGATTGATGGCAATATCCGCACAACCGGTTTCATTGTTTACAAACAATATTTTTTTCCAGGTTTTTCCGGCGTCGCTGGTTTTATACAAACCTCTGTGTGGGCTGCTGCTCCACAATGGGCCGGGTGCTGCCACAAAAACTGTTTTTGAATCTGTTGGATCAATCAAAATTTTACTGATGTGCTCGGTGCTATCCAGTCCTAGTTTTTGCCAGTTAGATCCGCCATCAGTGGTTTTATAGATGCCATCCCCAATAGATACGGTATTGCGCATATTGCTTTCGCCGGTTCCGGCATACACCACTTTATCATTGTTGGATTCAACCGCCAGAGCACCGATGCTTTGGCAATACTTATCAAAAACCGGTAGAAACGAAATCCCTCCGTTCTGGGTTTTCCAGATGCCGCCCCCGGCGGTTCCAACATATAAAGTCAATTGGTCATTTACGTTTTTTCCTTCTATGGAAGTAACGCGGCCGCTCATGGTAGATGGCCCCAAGGCCCTTGCACTGAGGGTTTGAAAGTAGGAGGTGTTGAGCGATACCTGTGCCTGCAAACACCCTGCACCCAGGGTGCATAGCATCAGGAAGTAGATGTTTTTTTTCATACAATTGTTTTGGAAAGAGTAAAATAGTAATTGGGGAGCCGCAAAAAAATAACCTTACTCAACTATAAAGTTATTACTGAGTAAGGTTATTTCTAAAAAAGTATTACTACTCTTATTCTGCAGTAAAAAGTTTTGAGTCAACTACAGGATTCGTAACAAGCTTTTTTGTAACCATCACCATACCACCCTGGTCCACTTTGAATGGAACCTTAACACCAAAATCCGTCATCTGGTAATCTAAGTTTTTTGCAGTCACTTTTACATCCTGCCCTTGTTGCTTTGCGGTGGTTTCCTGTTTGTAGACAAGGTTGGTTTTTAAATCAAAAAAATAAGTAGTCTCTTTTTTATTTTTTGTGGTCAGTTTTATTTTGAAATATTCATTGCCATCTTCCTCATCCTTACCAAGCGCTTCAACGGTACTACCTTTTTCCTTATAATCAATAAAGGCTCCCTGTAAATCAAGGTCATCTAATTTATCCTTTAGTTCATCGGCGCTTAATGGTTGCAGCGTGGTTTTGCCCGCCATTGGATTTTGCGACCAACCCTTTGAAGGCGTTGTAATGTCTATAAATTTACTACCCTGGAATTCTGCATCTACCCTTGTTCCAGTATTATTTACTGCCTGCATTGTAAAGGGAATTTCTATTCCCTGTACTTCAATCTGGCCTTCTATCATCATTGACTTAATTTGCTTCCATTTTTCCTTACCACCGATGGCGGTTATGTATTTGTCAATTACTTCGTCTGCCGTTTGCGCTTTTATGCTAAATCCTGTTGATAACAAGGCTACCAGTAATAGCGAAGGGATTAAGATTTTTTTCATTTTGGTTGATTTTTGTTTTTTTTAAAAAATTACTTTGCAATAATAGGTATCATTTTCTACTAACAAATTACAAAAGCAAAAAAATAAATATTAATTCACATATCCATAATTTTTACTTGTGTGGAAATTTGCTGATGTGGCTGGTATTTTAACCGTTCCCAAGAAGCAAAAGCTTAGGAATAAACAATGAATGAAGTGTTTTGTTGTTGCAAATTAAAAAGTAAAAGAAAGTGCCATAATGTTTTAGGGTTCGTATTTACTGTTTCCTGTTTAAATTTTACAACCTACATTTGAACACTTTATTTACAGACGGATTTGATGAACGGTTGTCGGTTGCGTGTCGCATTTTTTAAGGAACTGTTTCCGTAAATTCATAAAAAAAGTGAGAAAAATGAGCAGTACTTTTAAAAAAGCAGGCTGGATAAATAATACAGATGTTTATGAAGTTAACCTCCGTCAATATACGAAGGAAGGTACTTTCAATGCGTTTTTGCAGGAGTTACCCCGGCTTCAGGAAATGGGTGTATCTGTTTTATGGCTAATGCCCATTACACCCATTGCTCAAAAATATAAAAAGGGTACAATGGGCAGTCCGTATGCCTGCAGCGATTATACCAGTATCAATCCCGAATTTGGCACCTTGGCCGACTTTAAAAATTTTGTGAATGAGGCCCATCAAATGGGGTTTAAAGTGATCATCGACTGGGTGGCAAATCACACAGGGTGGGACCATCTATGGACGGGAACCAATCCGGA
>JBBQQP010000108.1:0-9552 GCA_038215675.1 Chitinophagales bacterium
CTCACTGTGAAGACAGCCACCTGCTGTAACAAGTCATCTTGGGGAGAAGTATTGTCAGCAGCATATTCTTCAGCCATTCGATTGATCAATTCCATACTGCAAAATTATGCCTTTACCGGTAAAGGTTTGGGAACGGAAATGGCCCACAATCCGGCAAAAGTCAACAAGCCATTGATAATCAAAAGTTCAATCCCAATCTGGTACCCATTGAACCAGGTTTTCGCATTCATGCTGATGATGTAAGAAATCACTGGTGCTATCAGGCAAACGACGGTTACAATTAAAGAATTGGGCAACTGCTTTTTTGTGAAAATACCAAAGGCAAATAAACCCAGCAATGGCCCGTAAGTATATCCGGCAAGATCCAGTATTTTGTCAATGATGCTGTTATCGTTAAGTACTTTAAAAACCATGATGCAAACTAAAAATACAATAGTAAAGGAAAGGTGAACCATTAAGCGAAGACGCTTTTGCTGCTTTTCATTTAAATCAGCTCTTTCTTTGATGCCAAGAATATCGATACAAAAAGACGAAGTGAGCGCTGTTAAAGCACCATCTGCACTGGGGAACAAAGCGGATATCAGTGCGATGATAAACATAATGCCAACTGCCGGAGGAAAATAATTAAGTACTATGGAAGGGAAAGCTTTATCACCAATAACATTTTTACCGTTGAGAATAAAATGTTTTACGGTTTTACCATCTACAACCACATCCTGGTAAAGCGCTCCGTTTGCATTTCCATATAAATAAAGAAGACCGCCCAATAGTAAAAACAGGAATAAAACTGACACCAAAATTATAGCAAGTGTAATTACATTTTTCTGAGAATCGCCCAGGCGTTTCACGCTAATGTTTTTTTGCATCATTTCCTGATCAAGCCCTGTCATAGCGATAGTAATAAATGCACCACCAATGATTTGCTTTACAAAAAACCCCTTGCTGTTTACATCTGTATTAAAAATATTAAGATATCCTTTTCCATTCAGCTGGGTAAGTGCTTCGCCCGCGGATATGTTTAGATTATTTAAGATATATATAATGCAAATGATCAGACCGGATATCATCAGCGTTGTTTGTAACGTATCTGTATACACAATGGTCTTTACTCCACCTTCAAATGTGTACAACAGTATCATAACTAAGATAACAGCAGCCGTTACTACAAAAGGAACGCCCAATTTATCAAGTATAAAAAACTGCAGTACATTTATTACGAGGTATAACCTAGCAGTTGCGCCAACAGTGCGGCTAATGATAAAAAACAATGCGCCGGTTTTGTATGCCACCACCCCAAAGCGCTGCAACAAATAATTATAAATAGACGTTAGATTCAGCCTATAGTATAATGGCAATAGAACGAATGCAATTACAGCGTAACCAATCAAATAACCAATGGCCACTTGCATATATGCAAATCCTTTGTAGCCATGATCCCCAAAATCTCCCACTCCGCCGGGTACACTCACAAAAGTTACACCGCTCAATGATGTACCAATCATTCCAAAAGCCACCAACATCCAGTTGCTATTGCGGTTGCCGATAAAAAAAGAATCATTGTTTGAGTTGCGGCTGGTAAAATAAGCAACGAGTAAAAGCAAAACAAAATATCCTATAACAAAAGAAAATAAAATGACAGGTGACATGCAATAATTGGTTTAAATAAAATAAGATTGAAAATATAAAAAATATCTGTGTCTTTGCCTATAAATAAGCATAAAGATAAATGGAGTTTAAATCGATCGCAGTTTTTTGTGGCAGCAAGTCTGGAAATAATGAATTGTTTTTGAGAGACGCCACTACATTGGGCCATCTGCTGGCCGAGAAAAATATACTGCTGATTTATGGCGGTGGCAACAAAGGCATTATGGGAGCTGTGGCAAATGCTGTATTGGCAAGAGAAGGACAGGTGATTGGAATTATACCAGAGGTATTACTTGGATGGGAACAACAGCATACCGGAATTTCAGAATTAATTATTGTGGATGACATGCATAAACGCAAAAGGCTGATGTATGAAAAATGTGATGCGGCCATTATTTTACCTGGTGGATTTGGTACACTGGACGAATTATTTGAAATACTTACCTGGAACCAGTTGAGCATTCATGATAAACCAATCTATATATTAAATACAGCCGGCTTTTATAATTCCCTGTTAGAGCATATAGAAAAAATGGTACAGGAAGATTTCCTCTACAACAGCATTCAAGATTCATTTACCGTTTTAACGAGTCCCGAACAAATATTTTCGTATAATGCTTAACGATCGCTGTTTCTTCCCTGGAACAATGCAATATTAAAACCTGCCCGGATGACTGGTATTAACCTCTCATTGGAATCAACATAAGGCGAATTCGCCATTTTTAAAGCATCAAACATTACAGAAAAAAAGTAGTAAGTATTATTACCGGGTGCCCTGCCACTTGCAATACCGGCACCTACCAACAAACTACTAACATCTACTTTTTGCTTAAACGAACCTCCCCCTGGTGGTATAATTTTCAGGCTTTGGAAATTATGCTCAAATTGCCCCTGTAAAAACACAGATTTTATTGGAAAAATTCTAATAAAAGCGCCGGGGCCAAAGCTTGTTTGGCGGTATTTAAAATCAAACTGGTCTCTTTCACCAGTGTAAATAAAATTGAGACTAACAGCAACATCCAACCAATTGGTAAGGCTATATCCAAAGTGAGGACTAACTCCTAAAACAGTACCACCCGTATAGAAGGAGGCGATTACATTTCCGCCTGTAAATAGCTTTTCCTTTCTAAATCCTCCATTATTCTCTACTTCTTCATCCTGAGCAATTACCACCAGGGTTAAGTTAAAGAATAGGGCAGCTAGTGCTATTTTTCTCATATAATATTTTTAGCTTTAATAATTGTGGTAAGTATCATTCCATTCGGTTTTATTTGTGTTTGAGCTCATCCAAACTAAAAAGGTTTTTTAAACGGTGGATGATAAACAACTTTGTAAAAATCGTACAAAAACACCAGTTAATAAAATACTGCTATTGATAGTAATGTTATAAAAAACTCAATTTTACGATTGACATTAATTGACAACAAAGCCTGTAGCTATAACTTCAGCTAAAACAAAATGCTATGCAATACCGCGGATAGCTGTATTAAAAGTAAAGTGACATCTCTTAAAAAAAAATTATTGAAAACTAATGGAAAATAATTGAAGAATAAAAAAGCGGATGACTGAGGAATCATTTTAGATACGATCAGTTGCAATAGCAATTTAAAGGAAGTTATTAGTAGCACTAAAATTTTGGACACATCACCTGGCGGCTGTCACTCTCACTATAAAAACCTTTCTTCATTACATTGAATTCATGAGCTCCCTGAAAATTATTAAAATTATTAAGGGCTGAAGTGGTTACATCATAACTAAAAGTAAAACGTATGTTTTTTATTTCGAAACCAACCATTGGAATTACAGCATCACCTCCGCGATAATAAAGTCCTGCTATCAACTGCTTTTCTCCACCTTCACCGGCCAAATTATAATTGGCGTTTAAGCCCATGACAAACTCGCTCGCTTTTGCCTGATTGGTGTAATAAATGTTTGGGTTGATAATTACACGGTCATTTACTTTTAATAACGCATTTATAAAGCCGATGTGTCTCCTTGGTATCCGACTACTATCTACCGATCCGCTAAAAAAAGTTTCCTGTGGACCATTTACGTGGTGAATAGAATACCCAGCATTTACATAAATATCTTCAGTAGGAAAATAGGCATAATTCAAACCAGCCTGCATATCAAAATAACTTACGCTGTTCGTATTCAATACAACTGAAGATGGCAGGTTTCTGTCAAAAAATTTTCCGTCAAACTGGTCAGGAAAACTCAGTTTACTTATATCGATGCGCTTGTTTGCCCAGCCTACATTAAAACCGGCACTCAATAAACTGCTATTTCCAAGTTGCTGGTGATAAGCAATGGATCCATAAATCTTGGTAGAACGCAAACCACCACTTCCCGCTACATCACTCAAAATCAAGCCCCCAAGACCCAACCAACCATTTTCAATCCTATTTCGAAAAAGTTGCGCATCACCGTATACACTCATTGTTTTGTAAGGACTGGACAAGATCGAAGAATATTGATTTCGGTAATGCGCACCAATTCTATAATCAGCATCCGGAATAAATCCAGTATTGGCGGGATTGGTGGTAAGCGGTGAATTGAAAAATTGCGAGAAATGCAAATCCTGTGCAGTTAAAGTGATTACCGCAAATAAACAAAATGACACCAGGAATACTATTTTTTTATTAAGCTGCATTTTCAAATTGTTATCAAACGAAAAATGACAAATCTTGTTAACTAAACTATTAATTATCGAAGAAGCGAAATATCACCCGTCTTCTTCATTTTCTTTCCATCTATAAATTCTACGTCAAGTGTATAAGTGTACACATCCATCGGTTGCAAGGTTCCTTTAAAAGTGCCGTCCCAACCCATATCATTTGAGGTGCTTGCAAACATCAGTTGCCCCCACCGATTGTAGATTTTCCAATTCATTTTGCTTATACCAAACCCAACTACTTTTACTACCCCATTCACACCAAATTTACCTGGCGTAAATGCATTGGGTATATCTAGCAATGGCAGTACAACAGCAGGTACATCGAGACAAAAAGTGTCCCTACAGCCTGCAGCATTGATTGCTACTAAACACGCATTATAGGTACCGGTTGCATTGTACTGGTGAGTGGGATTGGAGAAATCTGACGTTTTTCCATCTCCAAAATTCCAGCTGTAAATTATAGCACCAGTTGAAAAATTGGCGAAATTAACTGGCCTGTTTTCTTCCGCAGGTGTTGGGGAAAAACTAAATCCCGCACTTGGTATTGAGAACACCGTAATAGGAAAAGTATAGGTATCCGTTCTATTACAGGTAGTCGTATCAATTGCAGTCAACCTAACCGTGTAGGTTCCTACAGTACCAAAAATATGTGATGGGTTTACATCAGTTGATGTGGAACCATCTCCAAAATCCCACAAAAAATCGATGCCTCCCAATGAGGTATTTGTAAATTTAGCATTATAGGGAACACATCCTTTATCTGGTGAATCAAACCTGGCTTGAACATTTACCGCCAGCCTTACGGTTTTTCTTACACTATCCGGGGCGTTACAAAAAGTAGTATCATCTACAAGCAATCGAACTACATAGGTGCCCGGACCAGGGTAGGTATGTGTAGTAGTAACAAAGCCGGCTCTCACAGGAGGGGTATTGTCTCCATAATCCCATAAAAAGCTGGTGGGTTTATAAGTAGGTACCGCGGCAGTGGTGGTATTTTGAAATTGAAAGGTAAAGCTTTGGCATCCACCGGTTTTTGTAGCAACAAAATTGGGAACCACAGTATTATTGCCCACTCTTACACTAGTATATGCAGTATCCGAGACATTACAGGTACTAGAATCAATTGATACCAACCTTACCCTAAAACTACCGACCGAATTGTATGTATGATTGATTGTGTTTAAAGTTTGAGTTACATCCGGAGAACCGTCTCCAAAGTTCCAAACATAATTTTTTCCTTTTGCCAGCGTATCTGTAAATGTTACATTAAGTGGCACACAACCAATTGTGTCCAAAACTCCGTTAATAGTCGCCCGCACACTTGCGCCTATGCCGCCAAAATTCATCTCAATTTTAACCAGAGCTTCATTGCAATTATTCGAACCATTTCTGGGAGCCCAAACGCCAGGCGTTGTAGGAAACACAACAGAGGGTGTGCTTCTTCCTCCGCAATTGGCACAAATGGCCTGATAAATGATGCCATTTGCGTCAAATCTGCTGGTACCGCCATCCACATGATCGTCAAAACCACCCCTCTGTCCGTAAAAACTTCCAAAAAGCTGGCTCACTGCATTTTTTTCCAGTACGAAAAAATAAAAATCATTGCCGTCAGTTGTTGACTGGATAGCATCAGCTGTTACAGATAATCCAGTAGTTCCCGCATTTGGATAACCCCTATCATTATTAAACTTACCTCCCCAGCCGGATACATAAACATTTTGGCAACGATCTACCAGAAAAGCCGTGATGGATAAATTTGGAATGAGTGAGTTGGTGCCAAATACCGTTGAATATACATATGCGGATAGATCAGGTTGTAATTTGCTGATAAACTGTTTACCTCCACTATTACTAAAGGCCGCATTCACAACCGGCCAGCTTCCGGTAGTAGTTCCGGTAACATAAGGAAAGCCAAATTTATCAAACTGAATACCATACACAAGGTCATTACCAGTAGTTCCTAAATAAGTAGTCTTAATGATGCCGGTTCCATTCGGATTTATCAGAGTCACAAAACCATCCACATCTCCCCTTTGGTAAATATCACTAATTACCCCTGTTTTGCTACCTGGTAAATCGTCACTACTACTTCCACCTGCAATATACAAATTACCTGTTAGCGGGTTGATGGACAATACAAAACAAGCATCGGTCTGTTTTCCACCAAAAAAAGTACTAAAAATTACGGAAGTAAGATTAGGTGTAAATTTTAAAATTACACCATCCTGCTTTCCACCCCCAAATACAGGTTGTAATGCCCCTGGGGTAAAATAAAAATCGGATGATTGAGTGCTGGATGCTACCAAAATATTACCTGCGGCATCCAATATAACTTCACTGCGGGCATCATCCCCGTAATTGCGCCTTGTTGATTCTGCTCCATCCGGGGTATCAAACTTTTTCCTGATATTTACCCCATCGTCTTTACTGCCCCCTATTGCCAAAGACCCTATCAACACATTACCAGCAGGATTTAACTTGGTCACTACAATATCATACCCACCTGCAGGTCCTATTCTGGGTACAAGTGTTGGATAATTTTGTGTGGCATTTCCCGTAAACGAACTCGACCTTCCGGCAATAACAAGATTGCCTGCTGCATCACAAATCATGCTATGAGGCTGCTCATTCCCGCTTCCTCCCAAATAAGTAGCATAGATTCTGTTTACCCCATTAGGTGATAATTTAATGATAGCTATATCATAAGGGCCATTTGAATCTTCATTTGCACCGCCATTAAAAACCTGGTCAAAAGCGCCGGGTGAAACCGGGTAACCGGCGCCAAAAGAAATACCCCCTGCAAAAAAACTACCATCGGGTCCAGGTGTTGCGGTATATCCCCAATTATCGGTTGAACTGCCTGTAAAAGAAGCGAAAATCAAGGTAGGATCTATTACAATCGTTTCGTTGGGCACGTAATCTTTTATCTTGAATCTTACCACATTTTCTTTTACCACATATTTGCAGTCGAGTGTTTGACGGCTTCCTTTTTGTAACTGGTAAGTAAAGGGAAATAGCTCCTTTACCTGACCAACGGATGTACTAATCAATAACTCTTTATTTTTCACTTCAAGTTTATCTACACCTTCGTATTGAAGTGCTATATCATTTACATTTCCTCCGGGCCTTACCACGATATCGTACTTTAACGTACCTGCATCTGTATAATAACGAACATCTATATTAGGATAGACATTCTTGTAGGTAACGCCTTGATAAATCTTACAATTTCCTTTCCATTTGGATGGATCGTTGCCAATAAAATAATTGTTATAAGTAAATAAAGCTTTATCCGGTTCAACAACAGCACTACTTAACGCCCCAGCAAAACTAACCCTGTAAGCATGTGACCGTAAGGTGATTTTTTGAGATGGAGGAGTCGCTTTGGCAAAAGTATTAAGATTCGCTTCCGATGCATTAGCTCGGTCTTGATGGCCATGCATCATGTCTGCAAGTTTTTCCAAATCTTCAATGTTGTGTTGTAAAACGGTAAAACCGTTGGCTTCTATAAAAAAAGCACCAGAGGGTATTTCAGCTTTAAAATTCACCCTACTATTCCACTGACCTTTATTTTCGATAAACTGTAATTGGGCCATTGCCGGTGTGATAGTAATGAGCGCAATCATTAAAGTTGATAAGTAAACAAGTAGTAATGTGAATATTTTCAAGGAAGATATTTTTTACAATTTACAAAATGATAACCAATAAACACAGGCAATGTTTGAAGAAAGCTATAACAGTAATTACGAAATTTTACTCCAAACCGTTTTCCCCTTTTGAATTTGAAGGTGATTTTTAATTGGCAAATTTTCTGCCAAGTTTAAATCAGGATCGGCATCAACAATAGCAGTGGTGATCTGCTTCGCTACATCCAGCATAACCCTGTCCTGTACAATGTTTGCCAGTTTAAAGTTTAAAACACCGCTTTGCCGGGTTCCCTCTATTTCGCCGGGGCCGCGTATTTCAAGATCTTTTTCTGCTACCTTAAAACCATCATTGGTGGCACATAAAATTTTGAGTCTTTCCCTGCCATCATGTGACACTTTACTACCTGTTAATAATATGCAAAAACTTTTTTCACTCCCTCTCCCGACCCTACCCCTCAGTTGATGCAACTGTGACAATCCAAATTTTTCCGCACTTTCAATTACCATCACGGAGGCATTGGGCACATTTACACCGACCTCAATCACTGTGGTGCTAACCATAATTTGAGTATCTCCTGTTACAAACCTTCGCATATTTGTTTCTTTTTGATCCGCCTTTTGCCTTCCATGAACCATACTGATCCAATATTTTGGTTCCGGAAAAAAGGATTTTACTTCTTCAAATCCCTTCATCAAATTTTCGTAATCAAGGGTAGCCGATTCCTCTATCAACGGGTAAACAATGTAAACCTGCCGACCTTTCAAAATCTCTGCTCTTATAAAATCCATTACCTGTGGCCGCTTATTTTCAAATCGATGAATTGTTTCAATCGGTTGCCTGCCGGGTGGTAATTCATCAATTACACTGTAGTCCAAATCGCCGTAGGCTGTAAGCGCAAGTGTTCTGGGGATAGGCGTTGCCGTCATAACGAGGATATGGGGCGGCAACGAATTTTTTTTCCATAATCTGGCCCGTTGTGCTACACCAAATTTGTGTTGTTCATCAATCACGGCAAAGCCAAGATTTTTGAAAATCACCTTATCTTCAATCACTGCGTGGGTACCAATCAATATGTGCAGGGATCCATCCTGGCAGGCTGCTAAAATTTCCCTTCTCTTTTTTGTAACTGATGATCCGGTCAGCAATCTTACTTCTATCGGCATATCCTTCACCAACTCGCTAATGCCGTGAAAATGTTGTTGCGCTAAAATTTCTGTTGGTGCCATCAGCACACTTTGAAACCCATTGTCTGCTGCTATCAACATGCTTAAAAAGGCAACGATTGTTTTACCGCTACCCACATCCCCTTGTAATAAACGATTCATTTGCTTTCCTGTACCAGCATCCCTTCTTATTTCTTTCAATACCCTTTTTTGAGCATTTGTTAATTGAAATGGCAGGTAGTTATTATAAAATGTATTGAAGTACTCTCCCACTTTATCAAATACCCATCCCCTGCTAAAACGATGACGGGTACTTCGAATCATCCCTAACCGTAGTTGGGCGAAAAATAATTCTTCAAATTTTAATCGCCTTACCGCATGTGTATATTTTTCTTCAGCGGCCGGAAAATGAATATTACA
>JBBQQP010000109.1:0-9499 GCA_038215675.1 Chitinophagales bacterium
TGCTTTAGTGGGCTGCAAAATATTTGGGAATAAAATATTTGCCGTTGTTAATTCAAATAATTTACTTCAACTTTGTCCGATTATTTACAATCGATTTTTCTCTATATAAATTATGGGTCTTTTTAATTTTTTCACTCAGGAAATTGCAATGGATTTGGGCACTGCAAACACCCTGATCATATTCAATGATGAGGTAGTAGTAAATGAACCTTCCATTGTAGCGTTGGACAGAAATAATCCTAAGAACATCCTGGCAGTAGGTAAGAAGGCATTGATGATGCATGAAAAAACCCACGAAAGTATCCGTACAGTTCGTCCCCTGAAAGATGGCGTAATTGCAGATTTTAATGCTGCAGAACTAATGATCCGGGAAATGATTAAAATGATTTATCCCAAAAAGCCATTGTTTGCCCCCAGCTGGAGAATGATGATTTGTATACCCAGCAGTATCACCGAAGTAGAAAAACGTGCCGTTAGAGATAGTGCTGAGCAGGCTGGTGCCAAAGAAGTTTACCTGATTCATGAACCAATGGCCGCGGCTCTTGGTATTGGTATAGATGTAGAAGAACCAGTTGGTAACATGATCATCGATATTGGAGGTGGTACAACCGGCATTACGGTAATTGCATTGGCTGGTATCGTATGCGACCAGAGTATTCGCATAGCCGGTGATGAATTTACCGCAGATATTATGGAAGCTTTACGTAGATATCATAGTTTGTTGATTGGAGAGCGTACAGCTGAACAAATTAAAATACAGGTGGGGGCTGCAATGAAGGATCTTGAAAATCCACCAGATGATATCCCGGTAAATGGAAGAGATTTGGTTACCGGTATTCCTAAACAGGTTTTTGTTAGCTTCCAGGAAGTAGCTGAAGCGCTTGATAAAAGTATTTTTAAAATTGAGGAGGCTATTTTGAAAGCCCTTGAAACAACCCCACCCGAGTTGGCCGGTGATATTTATCGCCGTGGATTGTATTTAACCGGTGGTGGTTCGCTTTTAAGGGGTCTTGATAAACGCATAGCCGCAAAAATAAAATTACCGGTGCATGTGGCGGATGATCCACTGAAAAGCGTGGTACGAGGAACGGGCATAGCCCTTAAAAATTACGATAAGTATCCCTTTGTAATGCGTTAACGCTTCCTGAAGTATAAATTACAAATTGACCCAACGCCTAAGTGATTAAAATCGTTCAAATAATTATAACGCCCTTTGTTATAATCTTTTTCATCCCGCTTGGGGATAAGGGCATAAAGTTCTTTCCTTGTATGAAAGCTTTTTACCAATTCATAAGTTTATATTTCTCCTCCCGGAGAAGGTTAGGAGGGGCTCTCTATGCGTAACATTTTTTTATTCATCCGTAGATTTTTCAATTTCATTGTCTTATTAATATTGCAGGTCTTTAGTATCTATTTAATTGTGCATTATAATACTTTTCATAACGCGGTATTTTCGGGTGTTATGAATGAGGTTACAGGAAAAGTAAATACCGAGTATAATAAAGTTGATTACTATTTTCAGCTTAAGAAGACAAATCAACAGCTGGTAAAAGATAATGAGCGGCTGCGAAACCAATTGAAAGAGAATTTCGAAAGTCCGGATACGGCAACTAAAATTATTTCAGATTCTATTCCCTATGACACAATGGGCAACCTTCGCAAATGGATGTATCTTTCTGCCAAAGTCGTCTCCAATTCAGTAACAGCACAGAATAATTTCATCGTGCTGGGCAGAGGAACTGCTCAGCAATTAAAAAAAGATGAAGGGGTAATTGATCCCAACAATGGAGTTGTAGGCATCATAACGGACGTGAGCGAAAACTTTGCTGTAGTAATGAGTTTGTTGCATAAGGATAGTAAGATAAGCGCCAAATTGAAAAATGGTGGGGATGCCGGCCAGGTAATATGGGACGGGAAAGATCCCAACCGGCTGTCTCTGACAGATATCCGCAAAAGTGCTAAAATAGCCAGGGGCGATACTGTATACACGAGTGGGTTTACTACCACCTTTCCTTATGGGCTTATGATCGGTACCATTGATGAGATTATTCCTGATAAAAGCACGAATAATTACCTGATTAAATTAAAATCAACTGCTAATTTTTATAACCTGCAATATGTTTATGCAATTGAAAATTATCAAAAGGATGAAATTACCCGGTTGTTAAAAAATGCCAATAATAAAACAAACAACTAATTTATTGTCGCAAAAATTAAATGAGTACACTGATAAAAAATATCATTCGTTTTATATTGCTGATCCTGGTGCAGGTGTATGTACTTGATAGGGTTCACATACACTTCATGGTTACACCTTATATTTATTTCCTGTTTATTTTATGGATGCCTTTTAAACTAGGGCGCACTGCCCAGATGCTGATAGCATTTGTATTGGGGTTTACATTGGATAGTTTTCGTCACAATCCTGGATTTCATGCGGCCGCCTGTGTGTTAATTTCTTACCTGCGACCTTTTCTCATCAATATTTTAATTCCACAGGAAGGGGCCGATTCCAACTATGAAGAACCTTCTCCAAAGAGCATGGGAGGCTTTATGCCTTACCTGCTTTATGCCGGTGTACTTACATTTGTACACCATGCGTGGTTATTTTTTCTGGAAGCGCTGCAATTCGGCAACTTCTGGTATTTTATCATTAAAACTTTACTGTCTACAGCTATCAGTTTGTTACTAATTATTATTGTGGAATTAATATTTTCACGTAAGCAACAGTTTAGAACAAACACCGTTTAAGTAAAACGGATGGCTCATTTTTTGTTTACTATCTGGATGAAAAACGGATGGCTCCAGGTTTGAATGTGGACCAATGACAGGTTATTTTTTTAGCCAGCAGCGTGGTTTTATTTAAATGGAAGGTGAGGTTGTAAGGATAGATGAAAGTTAGATTGAAGTTGAAGTAATATTGAGCGGCAAGGACCAAATACTATTAAAACATAAAATAATATAGGCAAAAAATGAATCAAAGAAATCCTGCCATAGGAAAAGGGGTTGATTGGATATTGATATGGCTATATGTAATATTGGTATTGGTTGGCATATTGTGCATTTTTTCTGTTGAGTATCGTACCACGGATGGCGTGTTAGATAGCTTTTTAGGGTTCAAAAAAAACTATAGCAAACAGTTTTTCTTTTTTGTGATTAGTCTCATTTTAGCAGCCTTCATTCTATTAACAGATAGCAAGCTATTTACTGCTACAGCTAATATTTCTTTTCTTTTTGGGATTATTTTGATACTGGCAACCTTTGTAGTAGGTAAGGAAATTAAGGGATCTAAAAGTTGGATACCCTTAGGGTTTATGAATCTTCAACCGGTGGAGCTGTGTAAAATTTTTACTTCGCTGGCTTTGGCAAAATATCTTTCTATGACCGATATGGATTTCAGGAAATCCCAATCGCAGTTAATTGCCGCAGCCATTTCTTTTACGCCTGCCGTGTTATCAATTGCACAAGGTGAAACAGGGTTAGCACTTGTTTATTTCTCCTTTTTGATACCAATGTATCGGGAGGGGTTGCCACCCGGCTACCTTATTACCGGTGCAGCAATGGCCGTGCTCTTGATAGCTTCCTTATTATTTTCAACCGGTACTTTATTAATTGCTTTCGCTGTGTTGGGAGCCGTCTTTATATATTTTAACCGAAGACAAATAAAGCGTAACAATACCATATTAATCTGGGTAGTGAGTATTTGGGCATTTTGCTCAGCATTTGTTGGCTTTGTAGTACCATTTACTTTTAAAAATGTGTTCAAGCCATACCAGGCCAGCCGTATCTTTAGTATGGTGGGGGTAGACAACCCCTTTGCAGATAAAAACGCAATTGATCTCACCAACCAGGAGGAGATGAAAGCCAAACAGAAAAAAAATGACCAACAGAATTACAATGTAAAACAATCAAAAATTGCAATAGGCTCGGGAGGATTTTTGGGTAAAGGCTTTTTAAAAGGTACACAAACCCAGGGCGATTTTGTACCCGAACAGCACACCGATTTTATATTTACATCGGTTGGAGAAAACTTTGGTTTTTGGGGAAGTACCTTGCTGATGTTGTTATACATGGGACTCATTTTCCGGATCATCTTTGTTGCCGAACGACAAAGAAGTACGTTTAGCCGGGTATATGCATATTGTGTTGCCAGTATTTTTTTCTTTCACGTTGCCGTTAATATCTGCGTCACGGTTGGGTTAGCACCCGTTATAGGTATTACATTGCCCTTATTAAGTTACGGGGGTTCGTCGTTATTAACTTTCACAATTTTACTTTTTATACTTATCAAATTAGATTCAGACAGGCAGATGGTATTAAGGTAGAAGAATTGCATTTCAGCAAAAAAGATGGAAGGAGTGGGATTAAAAAGAATTAAAATTTCAGCATAAACAAAATAAGGTCAATTGTCAGTATTTAATCAGTCGCGGAAAAATGTCATCATGCTTGTGTTTGCGGGCTTGTTTGTTGTAATTATTTTACAACTGGCCAACCTGCAGCTATTTTCCTCTAAATACAAAATAATGGCAGATGACCAGGGAAAATTTAGGAAGGTAGTTTATCCCGACCGTGGTATTGTGTATGATCGAACCGGGAAGTCTATTTTACAAAATATGACCATCTACGATTTGATGATTTTGCCGAACAAATTGAAGGGTATTGACACAGTTGCTTTGTGCAAAATTCTTGATATTGATACGGCTAGATTCGTTAAAAGGGTAGTAGATGTCATTGTAAGAAACGGCAGGAGCAGGCCTTCCATTTTTGATGCCTTGTTGAGTGATGAAAAAATGGCCATGCTAAACGAAGCCATGTACAAGTTTGTACCGGGGTTTTATTTACAGGAACGGCCGGTACGAAATTATCCGGTTGATGCAGCCGGAAATATTCTCGGCTATTTATCTGAGGTAGATACTAATTTTTTAAAATCGCATACGGGAGAGGGATACCAGATAGGGGATTATGCCGGAAAAACCGGGCTGGAAAGAACCTATGAAAAAGTGCTGATGGGGCAAAGGGGCATTGAATACTGGAAAAGAGATAATAAAAACCGCTTAACAGAAAGGCTCGAAAAAGGCAAATTTGATACCGCTGCTATTGCCGGCGATAATATGCATTTATCACTCGACATCAATTTGCAGGAATTTGGCGAAACGCTCATGCAGAATAAAGTTGGTGCGGTTGTAGCCATTGATCCCCAAACGGGTGGCGTATTGGCAATGATTAGCAGCCCAACCTTTAAGCCGAAATTTCTAACGGGGGCCGACCGAAAAAAGCACTATGCAGAATTACTACTCAACCCTGCTTTACCGTTATTAAACAGAACGGTGAATGCGAAGTACGCTCCGGGTTCAACTTTTAAAACATTGCAGGGATTAATCGGATTACATGAAGAAGTAATTACGCCCACCACCACGTTTAGTTGTAGCGGAGCTTTTTATGGTTGCGGTAAACCGATGCGTTGTTTGGATCCGGGTGTTTGGGCGTTGAAGGGTGCCATCACGCATTCCTGCAATACCTACTTTGCCAATGTAATGCAGCGGGTAATCAACAACCCAAAATATCCAAATGTTGATAGTAGTTTAAACCAATGGGCGAGGTATATGAATGCTTTTGGGCTTGGACACAAACTTGGCATTGATGTGCCAACGGAAAGAAGTGGCTCAATACCAACCGCTGCAACCTACAACCGTATTTACGGAGAAGGCCATTGGAATTTTTGTACGTTTCGGTCGGTTAGTATTGGACAGGGAGAGGTAGAAGCAACCATATTGCAGGTTGCAAATGAGATGGCTTACCTCGCTAACAAAGGCTGGTTTATTACACCGCATATGGTGGATTCAATTGAAGGGGGAGATAAATTTGATTTGCTGGCTAAGTTTAGAGAAAAGCACCGTCCACTGGAAATTTCTGACAGCGTTTTCGAATCAGTACATGATGGCATGCAAGGGGTAATGGATGGCGGTACCGGAAGGTATGCACAGGTGCCGGGCGTAGTTGTTTGTGGAAAAACAGGTACCGTTGAAAATGCCTACCAGGGTGTGAAACAAAAAGACCATGCCTTTTTTGCTGCATTTGCACCAAGGGATAATCCTAAGATTGCCATCGCAGTAATATGTGAGAACGCAGGTTTTGGGGCTACCTCTGCAGCGCCAATTGCCAGTTTAATGATTGAAAAATACCTGAAAGATTCCATTAGTGGTAAAGAAAGGCTGGAAAAGGTGGAACAGATTTCAAACCTTAACCTGATTCCACCAAGAATTTATAAAGAACTTCGAAAAATGGATTCTGTCCGGCATGCAAAAGATTCTGCTTATTTGGTTTCTAAAGGGTATATCAAAATTGTAAAGGACAGTATCGGTCTGGATGCGGATGATGAGGCAGATGCCATGGATAAAATTAAGAAGGAAAAAGATGCTGTCAGGAAGAACATACCCCAAAAGGATACCGATAGCATTCCTCCAAAAACTAAAATCGAAGCTGTTCTGCCGGGTGAAAAAAGAAGGCCGGAAGCAAAAGATACCGTTAAAAATTAATGGACGAGAATAGCTGTTCACACATTTTTTGCGAACGCTTGCACCAGCTTTAATTCAAATTGAATTTAACAGCAGCTGTAATCTTGGACCTAATTTGCTTAAAGAGGTAATTTCAACCTGCGGAATATTTTGAATTAAATTCGCAGAAATATTTATTAATCACAAGCAGATGATGCCTGTTATTTTATTTTTCCCTTTTAGGAAAGAACGGGCAAATCGGATTTTAAAATTTTCTCTTCGGAGGACAAAAGGAAAGAGCGTATGAAAATAATTCCACTGAGTGAAGGTGCATTTACAATTGATAAAACAAAAAAATTTATTCCCTTTAATAAAGAAGCGGATGATTTACAGGAAAGAACAGTAGGTAGTTTGTTGGTTGAGATTCAACCGTTTTGCATCGTAACAACCAATGATATCATTTTGATTGACACCGGTTTGGGATTCACCAATCCGGATGGTACGTTACAGATACACCAGAATTTGTTAGACAACGGGATCAATCCGATGGACGTCACTAAAGTTTTGCTCAGCCATTTACACAAAGACCATTCAGGCGGCATTAGTAAAGAAGACAAAGTGCTGCAGCAGCAATTTGTCAATTTCCCTTCAGCTACTTATTATGTAAATAAAGACGAGCTTACGGATGCTTTTGAAAAGGGAAGTCCATCCTATACGCCGGCTGAATTTGATATTTTAGCCAATTCAGATAAGGTGATTTTTATGGAAGGCGATGGTACAATTGATGGTTATATACGGTACGAAGTATCGGGCGCACATTCTCCTTTTCACCAGGTATTCTGGATTGAAGAGGTAGGTCAAACCGTTTTTTTTGGAGGAGATGTAGCGCCGCAATTGCAGCAAATGAAAAGCCGTTTTGTTGCCAAATATGATTACGATGGCAAAAAATGTATGGAGTTAAGACAGCAATGGTGGCAGCAGGGGCAACAGGAAAACTGGACCTTTCTTTTTTACCATGATATTAAAACACCCGTTTTCAGATTTGAGTAAGCAAATAAAAAGCGGGATATTGTTTTACTGCATTCCGCTTTTTATTAGTCCTTTATATCCTTTTATAAATTCCTTCTTGGTACTTGCCTGTTATTGGGTCTCTGTTTGTTTTGATTGCGCATATTCGCTTTAATCAATAACTGGCGAAACCTTCCTTCCGAATTAAAAACACGGTTCATTCGCTCCTGGCCCAACACTTTTGTAAATTCATTTTTATAACTTTTGCGTAGGTTCAACACTTTTTCATCTCTTACCAGTACATCTTTTTCGTCTCTTAAAGTGCTATTCAATTCTTTGGAATACTGATTATATACCGGCCAGAATTTTTGAGCCTCTTCTGGGGTAAGTGCAAGTTCCCGGCTGATAAAGGCTACCTTAAGTGCTTCAATATTCTGCTGTTGTTTTTCAGAAGGTAACTCTTCCTGTGCCTTTGCAAAACATGCTATCAAAGCAAATGATATGATTAAGTATATTTTTTTCATAATTTTTTTCTCCTAATTTTTTAATGTATTCGTTTCAATATCTTTCAAATAATTATCTAAAGTTGATTCGTCCAGCAAATAATCCTCCTCGTTGGGCAAATTGCTTTCTTTTAGGTTATTTCCTAAAAGGGCCACGTCAGTAATATCACCATTTTTTTCAAGGTATTTTGCAATGGCTGTTTCGCTTAAATTCCCCAGGGCTTCATTAAACTGCTGTTCATTCATACTAGTTCCTTTCTTAATGGAAGCATCCAGCGTGGCAACTGCAGTCGGAGTTAAATCAACAACACCCGATCCTGTTTTATCAATATATTTATAAAGACCCAGCGCCACTATACCGGTCATCATTGCTGCAACTGCATATTTGATCCAGCTACTATTCTTGTTGATGCTTATAACTTTTCCCGCTGATGGCTGCTGAACCTTTTTTATTATCGTATCAGCCAGTCCAAAAAAATATCCTTCGGGTAATTCAAAAATATTTTTATCTTTTAGATCCTGTAATAATGGTGATATTTCTTCAATAGATGAATTTACTTCAGTTAGGGTATCAATTTTTTCAACAATCCGTTCAGGCAGATTTTGAAAATAGTCTTTAGGTGCTTTGAATACCTGTTTTTTTTGAAGATCAAATAGTAAAGGCGACAGGTATTTAATTTCTTCTGACGCAGCATCATTTGCCTTTATTTTACCTAAAATAGAAGCCGCCAGCTCATCAAAATAACCGATTGGAACCTCAGTAGCACTTCGTGCATTGCTGGTAGTGAAGGCAAAACCTTCTTCCCTCAAACATACCATCACCGTATCGCTAATGGTTTCAAAATATTCATTTGGAACAGTAAAGACATTCACCTTTTTGATCCCGGCAATCAGTGGGCTGATAGCATCTAATTCATTTAATATGTCAGTTTTTGTTTCCATTCTTTTATTCAGACCTTTTAACAGACTGATAGTTTAATGATTTAGTATATAATCTTCAATTTTTTTCACTGCGTGGTGATAGCTTGCCTTTAATGCACCTTCGCTGGTTTCCAATACCCGGCTCATTTCCTCATAGGGCATTTCGTCATAGTATCTTAAGTTGAAAACCGCTCGTTGTTTATCAGGCAATAGTTGCATGGCTAATTGTAGTTTCCATTCTGCTTTGTTTCCATCAAAATTCTTATCAGCTTTTAACCGGTTGCTCAATCCATTTTCTTCATTGCTAAAAGACACAGTCGTTCTTTTCTTTTGTTGTTCCAAAAAGGTAAGGCTTTCGTTGGTTGCAATGCGGTACATCCACGTGTATAGCTGGCTATCTTCTCTAAAGTTTTCCAGCCCGTTCCAAACCTTGATGAACATGTTTTGCAAAACATCGTTGGCATCTTCATGCTCTACAACCATTCTGCGGATATGCCAGTACAGTTTTTCCTGGTATTTTTTAATAATAGCTGTAAAGCCACGTTCCTTTGTAACGGGGTCTTTAAACTGTAT
>JBBQQP010000110.1:0-9408 GCA_038215675.1 Chitinophagales bacterium
AAAATATGAAAGGCTCTTTGTTGCACCTTGGTTATTACCAGGCAAAAGATTCTGTGAAAGTGGATACCGTTAAACATGTTGCGTTAAAAATTGGCTGGTTATATGTGAAACGGGAAAAGCAGGAACGGGTGAATGTAAAATATATCATCAATGCCGGTAATCCTACGTTAATTGATACCGTTAGTTACCGTTTAGAACAACCCGAACTCCAGCAACTGGCTTTAGATACCAGGCCCAAATCTTTCCTTATAAAAGGGAACCCGGTTACCAAAGCCGGCATATTGGGCGAAACGAGCAGACTGGTTGAATTGTACAGAAACAATGGATATTATAAGTTCACTTCCGATAATCTTAAACTTCGTGGTGATTCTACCATCGCTGCATTAACCAATGTATCAGACGATCCTTTTGAAAGTCTGTTGTTACTGGAAGAAGCCAATCAAAAGCGAGACAAGCCCACCATAAAACTGGCCATGTTTCTCAACCCGGCTGCAGATTCATTGACCTTGACAAAATATCATATCAACAATATTATTATTTATCCTGACTTTACGCAAGCGGATGTAAATAATAAATCCCCTTACTTTACGGATAGCACCCGAAGTGGGTTTATCATTCGGTACCACAAAAAGATTGTAAAAAACGGTTTACTGATTAGCAACATGGCGATGTTTAACGGACAAATATACAGCCAGGAAAATTATGCGAGAACCATCGGCAATTTTTCCAAATTGGGCGTGTGGCAGAATACCAATATTCAAATAGATGAATTGAAGGATAGCCTCGGACAGGTAAATATGATCGTACAATTACTACCTGCCAAAAAATATGGATTTGAAGCGGCTATTGAAGCGAGTTATTCAGCCAACAGCAATACCAACAGCGCCAGTATTGCCAATGCAGGAAACCTGTTAGGTCTTTCCACCAATGTATCTCTACAAAACAGAAATGTTGCCCGTACTGGTACCAAAATGACCCATGCATTACGTGCCGGGATCGAATTAAATTTAAACGCCCAGGCAGCTTCGAACAGTAGAATCAATTCCAATGAATTTAGTTATACAAATACCATTTCTTTCCCGAAACTGCTTGGTCCAATCAATTTATTTTACGCTGATAAGAAACTGGTTTCACAACATACTTTCATCAATGTAATTCCTGCATTCACCAACCGTATCAATCTT
Organism: Chitinophagales bacterium; assembly: GCA_038215675.1. Taxonomy (GTDB): domain Bacteria; phylum Bacteroidota; class Bacteroidia; order Chitinophagales; family Chitinophagaceae; genus Ferruginibacter. Next base: position 1,185 of record JBBQQP010000110.1, read on the forward strand.
TTCAACCAGTTATCGGCTACGGCTACATTCGGTAATGAATTCACCAGTGTGAAACATCCGAATAGAAAAAACCTTTTTAAGTTTTTAAATATCGAATACTCCTACCTCTACAACCAAACAAAAAGTTTTAAAGATACACTTGCATTAAATCCTTACCTGCGCTATTCATTCAACACGGCCTTGGTAATCGGTATTCTAAATTACGGTTATACGTCTACGTATATCAATCCAAAAAAATTAAATCGTCAACGGTTTTTCAGGTGGAATATTGAGGAGTCCGGACTATTGCTTGGCCGGTTAAGCACCTTCAATAACCTGCTTCGCCAGTTTATAAAAACGGATCTAGAATACACTTATACGGTGCAGAAAGCAAAATCATCCATCACGTTACGGTCCTTTGCTGGTGTGGGTATCCCAATAGGAAAGAGCGATACTACACTCCCTTTTTTCAAACAATATTTTTCAGGCGGTGCCAACAGTATGAGAGGCTGGCCCATTCGTGGTATTGGCCCCGGCTCTAAGGCATTGGCACCTTATAATTCACGTACTTTAAATGACCGTACGGGAGATATCAGATTGGAATTGAATGGTGAGTACCGGTATGATATTGCGCAAATCATTCCCAACTCACTGATTTTAAGAGGAGCATTTTTTGTAGATGCCGGCAATGTATGGAACTTTAAAAACACCAGACCCGGTGGTGGCACCGATACGCTGCAGTTTAATTTCAACCGTTTGTACGAACAGTTTGGTGTAACCGCCGGCACCGGTTTTAGATTTGATTTTAATTATTTCCTTTTGAGGTTTGATTTAGGTTTTCGGTTTAAACGACCCGATATTGCAAAAAATGATGGCTGGCAAATCCCGCAAATAACCTATGCTAACTTATTTAAAAAAGGTGATCCGATTAGTCCGGGCTCAAATATCTATAAAAACAGGGTATGGCGTTATGAGAATTTCAATTTTACGATTGGATTGAGTTATCCTTTTTAAAGCCCCATGCCACTAAAGAGGAGTGATGCAAATTGTTTGCCCACTATTCAGTCGGTTATAATTTCAGACGGCCAGCAAACAGGTAAAATTTATTAATTAAGGTTTAAAATCATTTAAAAAAAGCGCCTTAAAAAATGTCAATAAATTAAATACTAATCAAAGACCTTAGTTTCAACCTGATTTACAAAACAAACTGCTGTCAGGAGGGTTGGATACTTACTTCGAACTGCTCCATCGACATTGCATCAGTTGTTTCAAACGACCCTATCCTTGTTCTTCTTAAACTGCTTAAATATCCTCCGCATCCCAACGCTGCACCAAAATCATTTGCCAGACTGCGTATGTACGTTCCGGTAGAGCATACCACTGTGAAGCTTAGAACGGGCAATTCGATATTGGTTATTTCAAACTGGTGGATGGTAATTTTTCTTGCCGCCAATTCTACTTCCACGCCTCGCCTTGCAAGCTCATACAATGCCACTCCGTCTTTTTTAATAGCTGAGTAAATGGGAGGAAACTGATCAATGGTTCCGGTAAATTGTGCCGTCGCAGCATGTATCATTTCATCCGTTAAAAAGGAATATTCTTTTTCATCAACAGGTAAACTCTCTAAATCGTAAGTAGGTGTAACGGCCCCTAAAGTAATATACCCAGTGTATTCTTTTTCCTGCGACATGTACTCATTTATTTTTTTGGTAAACTTACCCGTACACACGATGAGCAGGCCGGTTGCCAATGGATCAAGTGTGCCTGCATGCCCAATTTTTTTTATCTGCAAAATACCCCTCATCTTACGCACCACATCAAAGGATGTCCAATGCAGGGGTTTATCTATCAGCAATACTTTGCCCTCCGCATAGGGTAATTGTATGGCAGGATCAATTGGGATTCTTTCAGTACGCTCTTTCTTTACCGGAGCCTCGCCCGACTCAATTAATTGATCAATCTGTTTGGAATGATAGGTTTGTTTACGAGCCACAATTATTTTTTTTGCAAAGGTAGTAAAGGTTCATGGTTGAAGGTTGAAGGTTCGTTGTTCGTTGATGGTTTGTTGATAGTTAATTGTTCGTAGATGGTTCATTCATAGTTAACATCATGTACAATGGGAAATCTGACTTGGATAAAATAGAAAATACAACAATCAATTTTTTTAAAACTAACCAATAGCACAATCCCAGAATTCATCAACCATCAACGATCAACCTTCAACCTTCAAACTTTAAACTTTAACCACAAACCATCAACCTTACCCCTTCAAACATTAACTAAATAGCCTGTCTCGCCTTTAACTCGAGGTATTTGTTAATGGCGTTGATGGTGAGATTTTCGGGCGCAGTTAAAATGGAGAGTATTCCATATTTGGAGAGTTCTTTTACGATGAGTCTTTTCTCGTACGCAAATTTTTCTGCAATCGTTTTAGCATACACTTCTTCAAGATTAACTGCATCAATGGTCGACAGTTGTTTCAACTCTGTATTTTCGAAAAACACCACCATCAGTAAATGATGTTTTGCAATGGATCGTAAAAAATTTAACTGACGTTTTAATCCTGATACCGATTCGAAATTGGTAAACAAAATCATTAAACTTCGTTGCTTTACCCTTGCCCTTAATTGCATGTAAAGCATCTCATAATCACTTTCCAAAAAGGAGGTTTCCTGGTTGTACAGGAGCTGCAACATATTCGCCTGCTGTATCGGCTTTCGATCAGCCGCCAGCATAGTGCCCATTTTATTATCAAATGTGATGAGCCCTACCCGGTCTTGTTTTTGCAAACAAACATTGCTTAAAACAAGGGTGCTGTTGATGGCATAATCCAGCAGGCTCAGGTTGGCAAAAGGCATTTTCATCAACCGGCCTTTATCAATGATGCAATACACCTGCTGGCTTTTTTCATCGGTGTAATTATTTACCATCAGCGAAGATTTGCGTGCGGTGGCTTTCCAGTTAATGGTACGGATATCATCGCCTCTTACATATTCCTTTATTTGCTCAAACTCCATACTGTGACCAATTTTACGCATCCGCTTATTGCCATGCTCCGACTGTATCGTTGTTTGCGAAAGCAATTCATACTTCCGCAACTGCATAAAAGAAGGAAAGACTGCCACGACTTCTGCAGCATCCACGTTGTGCCGTCGCATCACCAGTCCAAGCATCGATTTAGTGTATAAAATAATGTCACCAAAAAAATATTCTCCTCTTTCAGTGGGCCGTAAACTATAGCTGATTTTTTTAACTTCCCCCGGTTTAAGCCGATGTTTGAAAACGAGGTCCCGTTTTTGAAATTGTACCGGTAGCTCGTCGATAATTTCCATGTCCACTTCAAAATTCATGGCATTGGTTATCTGCAACGTCACTTTATTTTCATCACCATTGCTAAAGCGCTCTGCCGTAATTCTGCTGGCCAAAGGTGGCTTACTCAGCAAGAAAAGAAAAATATAATCTGCCACCATTAGCGCCAGCAACAAATAAACCAGCGTTTCCGGAAGAACTAATAAAACAGGCACAAAAAAAGCGATGATAAATAGAACAATGCAAATCCCCAGCAGCAGGTAAAACCTGTTGGGCAAGAAAAGCCCCCTCAATCCCCCAAGGGGGACTTTTGGTGTCTGCGAGTTTATTGTTCCTTTTATTTTCATTGAATCAGTTCCATTTTTAAAATTTTAGTTTCCCTATAGGTGTTTTTGCTTTTTCTTTTATCGTCATTAAATTTTGCTCATTCTATAAAATAAGTTTCCCTATTTTACAAAGCGCCCAAATTGATGGAGTCTTCCAAAGTCCCCCTTCGGGGGATTTAGGGGGCTTTCCTTCGGGGGATTGAGAGGGCTTTTCTTTGCGGCATTTTTTTACCTGGGCACCTCAATCGCTTTCAAAATGTTATCAATTAATTCATCTGGTGTAATGCCTTCCATTTCTTTTTCGGGTGTAAGGATAATGCGGTGCCTTAGTACCGGCATGGCCATTTCCTTAATATCCTCTGGTGTTACAAAATCACGTCCTTTGATAGCTGCATTGGCCTTTGACGCCCTAAGTATTGCAAGTGAAGCCCTGGGCGAAGCGCCCAAATACAGCGCAGGATTGTTACGGGTTTCTATCACAATTTTGGCGATGTATTCCACCAGTCTTGGTTCAATAATTACCGACTGAATCGTTGACCTGAAATTATTAATATCCATGGGCGATATAATCTTAATCACTTCGTACAGCAACTGCGCCTGCGTGCGGCCATGCTGGTTATTCAAGATTCCTATCTCTTCTTCAAGTGACGGATATTGTACATCAATTTTAAAAATAAAACGATCAAGCTGGGCTTCCGGCAGCCGGTAAGTTCCCTCCTGCTCTACCGGGTTTTGTGTGGCCAATATGATAAAGGGAAAACGCATTTCATGGGTAATACCGTCAACAGTTACCTGCCTTTCTTCCATCACCTCAAACAAGGCGGCCTGGGTTTTTGCGGGCGCCCGGTTTATTTCATCTATCAAAATTATATTACTGAAAACAGGGCCGGGCTTAAAATAAAAATCGCCTTCTTTTGGGTTGAAAACGGATGTTCCCACCACATCGCTCGGCATCAAGTCAGGGGTAAATTGAATCCTTGAAAAATCCACATCAATCACCTTTGCCATTAGCTTGGCAGTTAAAGTTTTTGCAACACCCGGTACACCTTCTATTAAAATATGGCCATCACACAACAACCCGATCATTAACAAGTCGAGCATTTTATGCTGACCAATAATCACTTTGCCAATTTCGTGTCGGATGCTTTCAATACTATGGTTAAGCCCGGAAAGATCGATGCGCTGTTGAAAAATACTTTCTTCCATTATAGTTTATTTTTATAAAAATTTTCAATTTGCTGATTCAATAATAACAGTTGCTGATCACTCACCTCCATCGACTGGTGTAGGGTATTGATCAGTTTAAAAAGTTTTTCGGTTGCCTCTTTTTGATTATTACTTTTACGGCTAAGGGTGTTTATAAACTCATCATTGATTTGACTGGTGTTTAAAAAATATTGATTGCGGATATGCTCCAGCAAATAAGCAACGAGTTTATTTGCAATATTTTGATTGTCTTTTTGCTGCAGGTAAAGACGGCTGATAGTTTCCGTAAAAGCCAATGTAGTATTGGTATTGGGGGCAATGGGTGCTATAATCCGTTGTTTGCGCTTACCACCAAAAAAGATGTACAATCCAAACAATAACATCAGCAGCCAGAAAGCCCAGGCCATGGAAGGGTATTGCAATAAAACAGCGAGCCCCGTTTTGTTGCCAGATTGATCTTTCGGACGATTTTTTCTGTTGTAATAATCATCCCAATAAACATGTTGTGGTATGGCAGATGTAAAGGAAAACATCCGTTGAAAATATTTGTAATTATCTCTTTGCAATAAAAAATAGTTACTCAACGCCCTTGGGTCTGTATGAAGATAAAAACGGCCTTTGCCATAAAATACCAGTATATAGTTTGCGCCCCATGAATTGCTGCCCAGTTCCCGGGAATTGATGGTATCCCGCTTTGTAAAATGATTGTAAAAAGGTATATAAAAATATTGATAGGCAGCAGAATCACTGTAAACCTGGTTGCTTAGATTTACCGAAGTCGCTTTCATTTCACTAAAAGACTGGCGGTAATGATTGGTAAGTACTTCGCACCCCAATGTATCCAGTAAACGTTCATCAATAAAATTACTGGATATAAAAAGGCTATTTCCATTTTCCACATAAGCAAGCATAGCTGCAAGATCAGTAGCCGATAGAAAAAGGTTCTTGCTGATATTGATGTAAACTGAACCGGTATCTGAAATAGTTCGCCAGGTATTTTCAAAATTGGTTTTAACAGGACGCAGGTTATTGTGGTAATACAAATGCTGCAACTGCTCGTGCAGAACAAATGCCCCAAAGGGATTTTTATCTTTCTGGCTATAGGTTTCATCCAATGGAGGCAGTTCATTTTTACCCAACCTGCAGGATGCGAAAACTACAGTCGCAAGTACAATGCAAATACAATATGTAAATTTATTTATCAAGCTTTTATACCTCGTTGTTAAACTGATTGAATTTATTTTGAATGGTATTGAAAATCGTTTCATTTACCTCAAACGCTCCGTACCATACATATTCGTAATTAAGCGTTAATGCTGCAAAATCATTTTTGAATGATTTGCCTGATAATTCTCTTACATATTCATAATTGGTTTTGTCAGAAGCAAATTGTATCAATCCTTTTAGGGTGAGCTTTTGCAGCGTTTGAAGATAATGATATCGAATTGCCAGGCGATAATTGGCTTTGCTAACCGCAAGGGCTACCAGCTTTGCATAGTCAGCAGTTTTAGATAATTCGTTGGATTCATCTTCCAGCCTGGTTACATTGGATTTAGCATAAGAACGTTGAAAAAATCCCTGCGTAAAAAATAACTTATAAAGAACGAATGCAACAAAAACTGCGGCCAGCATCCAGAAAAAATACCTGGTTATATCTGATGAAAAAATTCGTTCCAGTAAAGACCTGTTTTTGGGCCGGTCTTCTTCGTTTTCATGTTTCTGCTGGTAGGCCAAAAGCAAAGAGTCCAGATTTTTTGCATCCGCAAGCGACTTCAAATTCTTTAAAGCCCGGATAGAATCAGGATTGATAGCGAGTTGATTGAACTTTAAAGAGGTGTCAGTTACATTTTCATCAGCTTCATCTCCTTCAGGCGCACCCGCCTCTTCCCTGCCCAATTCAATTACCCTCGCGGCAGCCTCTATCGAATCTTTTTCCAAAATGGAAGTATCCTCGTACACATAATTATTCTCCTGTGCCAGGGCTCCCAATGAACAAAATAATATTGCAAGTATTGATATGAAGTCTTTGTAAAAAATCATGCTTTAATTACCGGTATTTTTAGAACCCCATCTTTTTGAATTTGGTACCCAATTTTATGTAACCGGATCGGGTAAATTACAAAATACCAGACAATAAAAAAAAGCGAAGCAGAGAGTATGGCGAAACTACCCCACACAGGTAACCCACCGTTTTTACGAGTATCAAAAGTATTGCTCATTAAATGGGTAACATAGCTTTCAAAAAAGGACGCCATGATAAAAACAGGTACCAGCACGATCATTATTTTCAACGCGTCTTTTACCCCATGTTTAAAAGAATCCATTCTTGAAAAAGTACCCGGAAAAAGAATGCCCTGGGTAATTACCAACCCTGCTGTAGCCGCAATTACAATGGAAAGAATCTCCAAAGTACCATGTACCCAAATCACCAATATTGATTGCAGACCCAACCCTTTTGCAAAAAACATATATTGAAAACATCCCAGCATTAATCCATTTTGCCACATGGCATAAATGGTACCGAAGCCTACGAGTATGCCTCCCATTACCATCAACAAGGATACAAACGTATTATTCATGGCAATTTGTACAAACATCGTAAAGGGATTGTCACTTTTATACACACCGAACGGATCGCCTTTTGCAATATTGTCTTCTGTCATGTCTACATATTTGTCGCCTAACACGCCCCGGATAAAGCTTTCATCCTTAACAGAACTAAAAACCCCAATCGCTACAAATAAGGAAAATAATAGAAATGTAAACAACAACAGCCGATGGTATTTTTTAAACAACAGGGGCAATTCGTATTTCCAGAATGTGAATACCCGTGAATACTTTTCCTTTTTATTTTTATAAATGCTTTGGTAAATGTTGGCGGCAATACTGTTAATCCAACGGGTAACTTTACTGCGGGGGTAAAATGTTTTTGCATAGGAAAGATCATCCACCAGGGTAATAAAACGTTCTGCAGTTTCATCGGGGTCGTTGGTCGGATTGTGCTGATACTGATTCCATTTATCAACATTCTTTTTAATGAACATTCCTTCACGCATTTGATAAAAGTAGCAAATTTTGTTCGCAAAAAATGCGATTGTATAATTAGAAATTTTGATGTTTCAAAAAAGGAAGTATTTATAATTGCCGCAATTCAACAGAGGATTGCCAAACTTTTCGTAAATACTTTTTGTTATATAGAATCCTCCCAAAGTTTGCATGCCTGCCAACATTAAAAAATGGATTAAAAAATGATACTTTTCATAATAATCACCTAATTTGTACTATGCCTGAAATCCAGATTTCTACCCCCTTTAATATCGATATTGAGTTTGAAATTGCCGCATTTCATAAAAGATTACTGGGATATATGATCGATTTTACAATCCTTGTACTGTACATGTTCA
>JBBQQP010000111.1:0-9294 GCA_038215675.1 Chitinophagales bacterium
TGATCCAAAACCTAATACAAAAACACAAAAACCAACATCCTGAGACTATGCCGTAAAAAGCGATGATGACTCAAAAAACCAATTGATCCAAAACCTACAAGAAAACTAAGAAAACCAACATCCTGAGACTATGCTTTAAAAAGCGATGATGACTCAAAAAACCAATTGATCCAAAACCTAAAAGAAAACTAAGAAAACTAACATCCTGAGACTATGCTTTAAAAAGCGATGATGACTCAAAAAACCAAGAAACCAATATCCTAGCCTATGCCTTCAAAAGCGAAGATGGCAAAAGACCGAACACACTGAAACCAGGAAAGAATTAAAATTTTCTGGGAGGTAACTCCTCAAAAAGTTCTAGTGATCCACACACGAGAAGCCAACTAAGGTTGGTAAAAAAGTTACTTCCACATGCTATGAAAAACCAGTAGCTGTGGAAGTTTTTTCGTTTTTGCAGGTTTGATTTTCTCTAACGCTGCTTTTTGACCGGGCTTTCTTCAACAAACAAAAAAAGAGAAACAGTCCTTCTCAATTAATCTTTCAAAATCCTTTTCTGTAGAATGCATTCTTACGCCCAACAAAAATTTTGTAGTTTTCATTTTAACAGGTAAACCCAGGATAATATTTTCAACGGATAAATTTGTCTTTCTTCAAAAGCTAACTGAGTAAAAATGGTTGATCGATCTATGATTTGCGGGGAGTTTTTCTGACTGCACTTTTATGAAGAAAATGAAGGAGACATCTTTTTGTAGATAAATTACTACAGCAGAATAGCACATTGAACTACAATCGGACTCTCCAAATATTTCAACCTTCGCAATACCAAATATTCTATAAATTAATTTTAGCTCAAAGTTCAAACCCTGATTTAAATAACTAAAGAATTTCAACCTATTTAAAACCATCAAACTCAGGAGATTTGAAAATAAATTATCGGGTTTAAAGTAACCCTAAAACCCCATAACAGGGTGTTTTAGGTTTTTTTTTAAAAATACCATCTGGCTAGCCATACGTTTTCGCACCTACTTCATTTTTTCTTCTTCCTGTCTAAAAGCTACTGAGGTTCTGTAAAATTGAAACAGCAAATGCTTACTGAGCAAAAGTTAAGGTTACCGCCCTTTCAATAGATTACCTTCCAAAACATCAACATTTAATAAGCAAATCATCAGGCAATATTATTGGTAAATGATAGTTAACTAAAAGAAAGTGTGTTTTATCTATCATTGAATGACTGGTAATTATAAGACAATACCCAGCTTAGAATGATTCGTACTGTAAAAGGATATAAAGCAATTCTTGTTCAACTAAAATAAAGGTATTCAGGTTTAAAAATTTAAATGATAGCAGTTTAATCAAATTGCCAACAGACATTTCATGAAAAAATTACAATTGCTACTTTTTTTAATTTTACAGGTCTGCTTTTATTTTGCATCTTCACAAAACCGTCAGCTGAGCCTTGCTCATATATCAGCATCCGATGGAATTTCTCAAAGTAATATTCTTTGTATACAGCAAGACAGATATGGATTTATGTGGTTTGGAACCTGGGATGGGCTCAACAAATATGATGGCTACAAAATCACCTTATATAAAAACAAGGTGGGCGATAGTACCAGCATTAGTTACAACTACATCAATTACATAGCGAAGAGCAAAAATAACGATTTGTGGGTGGGTACGAATGGGGGCGGGCTATGCAGGTTTAATTATAACAAAGAAAATTTTACCCGTTACAGGCACAATCCTAAAGACCTCAACAGTATTTCCAACGATGTTGTGAATAGCGTGTTTGAAGATGAAGAAGGTAAAGTATGGATAGGCACTCAAAAAGGGCTGGATCTTTTTGATCCGGCGAAAAATCAGTTTCAACACTTTACCAATGACCCAAAAAACAACAGCACCATTAGTGGCGCTCATATAAAGTATATTTTTAAAGATTCGTATCACAATTTGTGGATAGGTACAGCTACGGGCGGACTTAATTTATACCATCCGGATAGTAAAGATTTCACCCGTTTTACTTACGAAAAAAGCAATCCTTCAACCATCAGCAGCAATGATATTTACACCATCTTCGAAGATTCTAAAAACCGCTTATGGATTGGAACCAATGGTGGAGGATTAAACCTGCTAAATCGTGCGACCGGGCAATTCACTCATTTCACCCATGATGAGAAAAATCAGAATTCTTTACCCGTCGATGCAGTGTTAGCGATCAATGAAGATGCTAAAAAGAATTTATGGGTTAGTACTGAAAACGGCGGGCTGTCTTTTTTCAACTACACTACAGGAATGTTTACCAATATTCGAAGTGATGAGATAGACAGGGAAAGCATCAGCAATAATTCCATATACGCCATCTATAAAGATGCTAAAGAAAATATGTGGTTAGGTAATTTTGCAGGCGGCATCGATATCGCCAGCCGTGATAAAATTTATTTTACCCATTTCAGGCACCGGATGGAAAAAAACAGTTTAAGCAATAACCACGTTTTATCCATTATAGAAGACAGAAATAAAAACGTATGGATTGGAACGGATGGAGGTGGTTTGAATTTATTTGATCCGATCACAGGAAATTTTACACATTTCAGGCATCAAAAAAACAACCTCAAAAGTATTTGTGGCGACTATGTTTTATCCACTTGTGAGGATAACAAAGGCAATATCTGGATTGGCACCTGGGCTGACGGGATTACTGTTTATAACCCCACAAAAAATACGTTCGGCCATTTTAAAAATGATCCTGGTAAGAGCAATAGCCTTGCGAGTAACAACATATGGAAAATATTTGCGGATAAAGATGGTGATATTTGGATTGGCACTTATGGTGCTGGTGTTGATTTATACAATCCCAAAAGTAAATCCTTTACCCATTTTGACTTAAATATAAATTTCCAGGGAGGCCTCACCAATAATTATATTGTAAACATCTTTGAAGATAAAGATGGCCAACTGTGGTTTTGTTCCGAGAATGGAGGCTTAACCGGTTTGAATAAAATGACGAATACAATTACCCATTTTATACACGATGAAAGTAAAAACAGTATCAGTAATAACAGTATAAACAGTATCCTGGAAGACAGTAAAGGGAATTTGTGGATCGGTACAATGAATGGGCTTAACCAGTTTAATAAAAGAACGGGTCAGTTTAAAGTTTACACGGTAGAGAATGGATTGCCGGATGATTATATCTTCGGAATATTGGAAGACGGGAAGCATAATTTATGGCTTAGTACAAATAAAGGTATTGCACGCTTTAATCCTGTTACCGGGCAAATAAAAAAATTCGGACTCTCAGATGGGCTGCAATCCAATGAATTTAAACAACAGGCTTTTTGTAAAAGCAGATCCGGCATGATGTACTTTGGCGGCATCAATGGTTTTAACCAGTTTTTTCCGGACAGTGTAAAAACTATTCCCTTTGACCCGCCGCTGGTGCTAACGAGTCTACAGGTATTAAACAAGAAAGTTAGAATTGCGGTTGATGAAAATGATCCATCACCTCTAAAAAAGAGTATTGCCGAAACGAAATCCGTCATACTGTCCTACCTGGACGACGTTTTCAGCTTCGAATTTGCTTCGCTTAATTATACGAACACAGAAAAAAAGCGGTACTCGTATATGCTGGAGGGATTTGACAAAGACTGGAATGAGGCAGGCACAGCACGGATGGCTACCTATACTCACCTGGACCCCGGCAGCTATCTATTTAAAGTAAGGGGACTTAATAACGAAGGTGAATGGTCAAAAAAAATCACTACGATACAAGTAATTATAACACCACCTTTTTGGTTAACCTGGTGGTTTAGGTTAGCCATTTTTGCAGCCATTGCGGGTACTATGTTTGCCATCTATCGGCTCAGAACAAACGCAATCAATGCTCAAAAGAAAAAATTGCAACAACAGGTGCTGGAGCAAACGAAGCAACTGGTGCTATCAGCCAAAGAAGAACACGAGGCAAGAACCGATGCCGAAATCGCCCGCCATGAAACCGAAATCGCTAATAATGTCCTGAAGTTAAAAAACAAGGAGTTGGAGCAGTTTGCTTATGTTGCATCGCATGATTTGCAGGAACCCCTGAGAACCACTACCGGATTCGTGGAATTAATTCAAAAACAATATTATGGTAAACTGGATGCAAAAGCCGATAAATACCTTGAATTTATTGCAGATGCAAACCAACGTATGAGGGTGCTGATAAAAGACCTGTTGGATTTTTCAAGAATAGGAGCCAATGGAGAACTGGAAAGAGTGGATTGCAATAACGTAATGAAAAATTTATTGTCTGATATAATGGTTGCAATCAATGAGGCGGGAGCCTGTGTAGAATTTGACGCATTGCCCGTCATCATTGGCGATCCGACAGAGGTTAAAATTCTTTTTCAAAACCTAATCACCAATGCCATCAAATTTCGTAAGAAAGCTATTGCTCCAACCGTACATGTGCGTGCGGAAAGGAGGGAAGGCTACTGGGAATTTGCTTTTAAAGACAATGGCATCGGCATAGACAAACAATACAGCCAAAAGATATTTGACATTTTCCAGCGGCTTCACACCCGATCAGAATATGCAGGTTCTGGGATTGGATTATCGCATTGTAAAAAAATCGTGGAATTACACAATGGCAAAATATGGTTTGAATCCATTCCCGGCGAAGGCAGTACTTTTTATTTTACACTGCCGGCAGGGGTTGTGGAACCCACTACCTGATGCAAAAAAGCTTGCTAAAACCAATTTGCTTACACACGATTACTGTAAGCTGGTAAATACAGAGTTATTAATATATTAGCAATAACCTTTTTAAAATGCCAATCAATTACAAAGTAAATTAATCTGTAAGTGCCGCATAAAGCACATCAACTGAAATTTAGTTTAATAATATTCCGGCAGGGTCATTTTATGACGATAACCTATTTAGCATTTTTCATTGTATGATCTTTACTTTTGAAATATGATCACTCCATTAGACAACCCGGTATGGGAAGCCCTATGCTCCAAACAAAGTTATTTCAATACGGGAAGCCAGTTGGTGAAATATTTTCCCGCCAATGTAGCGCCTTTTTTAGGATTGCAAAACTGGGCTAATACTGATTTACCGGAATTGACCAATCAACTTCCGGCAGACCGGTCTTTTTCCGTTATGATTGCACGAGAAGTGATACTGCCAACAACACTTGAAATTGTTTTCACTACGCCGCTTTATCAATTGTATTGCCCGGTATTGATACCCTTTGACAACCCGGCGGGGTTCGCTTTTAGGAAATTACAAAGTGCAGATGTGGCACAAATGCTTGAGTTGACCGAAACGACAAAACCCGGTCCGTTTTATAAAAGAACCATTGATTTTGGAAATTACATAGGAATCTTCAACAACAATAAATTGATTGCCATGGCGGGTGAGCGGTTGAAAGTAAATGGTTATACTGAAGTAAGTGCCATTTGTACCCACCCCGATTTTCTGGGCAAAGGATATGCATCTTTTTTATTGTCAAACATTTCAGAGCAAATTATTAAAGAAGGAAATATTCCCTTTTTACATGTAAGAAAAGATAACAGCAGAGCCATCGAAGTATATAAAAAACTGGGGTTTCAAATTCGGGCAGATGTATATTTTGCAATTTTTAAAAACACGAGTTGTTAACTCCGAAAGAACTGCTAAAAATGCGTGCCCATTTCAGTGCAGACGATCATCCGATTGGTTGAAGGGGTAAAAAATTCTCTTTATTGACCTTAAAATAAAATCAAGATAGAAATTGCTGTAATGAAAGCAATTGAATTTTTGATAATGCCCGATGAAGTAGTAATCGATAAAATAAATTTGATACAAGGTATAAAAGTATTGAAAGATAAAGACGTTCCAGAATTGTGAAAACCTACAATTAAAACTTTTAAGTGAGCAGGTAAAGCGAAATAATAAACGTTTTCCAGAAGATTTTATGTGTCAGATAACACAGGAAGAAAAGACGAGATAGTCGCAAATTCCGGTCACCTTAAAACTTTAAAATACTCATTCAACTTACCGTCGTGTTTACCGAAACTGAAGCCATAAAGTTTGCCTGTGTTTTAAATAATGACAGAGCGATAGATGTGAACTTACTCATCGTAAGAAATTTTACATAATTGAAGGAAATGCTTTTAACAAAAAAAGATGTTTAATTACAGATTTAACAGATAGAAAAGAAATTAACCAAGCATGATGACGATATAAAATTGATTTTTGGATACCTGGAGATATTATTAAACTTACCCAAGAACCAGGTAAAAAGAATCGGTTTTAAGCCAGAAGATCAAATAAATTGACTTTAAATATTTCGATGCAAGTTAAAAGCATGCAACCCTTTTTTAGCTAGGTCTTTTAATGAACAATGACCAAAGCTGGGAACGCTGCGCCGATTGCGGGAAAGAGGTTTGATTATCCTTATCCAACAGCGGCGAATGCAACATGCTTGCTCTCACACAATTCATCTAAAAAGACGTTACTGAACAGCTAGCCAAGGCAACATAGATGATGAACAATTATTAAAGACAAATTGCTTACTGATTTGCCTGTTGTATTACCACAGTCAATTAAGCCTTTATGTAATTTCCTCTGAGCATTTTAAATATATTTGTTGTTAATTTATGAAACTGGCAGTATGAAAAACTCACTATTTATATATTTACTCCTTCCATTTGGTTTGCTGGCACAAGACAGTACCGGAACAGAAGATTTTAGCAGCTACGGCGATGCCGGCAGTGCAAAAAATTATGCCACCCAAAAAGTACTAAACCAATCGCCGCAAAAACTTATCAGTATTGCGTATGAGCACCAGAATGATTTTTCGTGGACAGACAGCCGGCTTGGCTTGCCAATTTTTAATACCACTTCAAACCGGGTTAGTGGACTAAGGGCTGTGGTGAATGTGCCGGTGATTTCAAAAAGCTCCATCATCTGGCAGCTGGGCGCCAGCTATTGGGGATCAAAAATAGCTTTCACAAAAACTTTGGGCGAACGCTTTTACAATAATTTGAACAATGCCGCCATGAATACTTATGGCATCAACAATACTGTGTTTAAACCGCTCGGAGAAAAGAAATTTTTAATTATTCAGGCAAACGCAGATGCAAGCCACGTGCTGAACCGTGGTGGCTTAAGCGGTAAGGATATTACTTTTAGCAGCTCTTTTATTTATGGCTGGAAAAAAAGCGAAAAGAACATGATTGGTGTGGGTGTTTCCCGAACATACAGAGCGGGACAGCTCATTTATGTACCAGTGCTTTTGTGGAACAAAACAATTAATGACCACTGGGGAATGGAATTGCTGCTGCCAGCAAGAGGCCACCTGCGATACAATTTTAGTACAAAAAACATGCTTCAGCTTGGCTACGAACTGGAGGGCAATCAATACAGGATGAACAATACCATCACCGGCAAGGACTGGTTTATACAGAGAGGGGAGCTGAAACCCCGGCTAATGTGGGACAGACAGCTTTTCGGTTTTATCTGGCTCAATGCCCAGGCAGGCGTAAGATATAACTGGCGTTTTGAAGTGTATGACAAATACGATGGCAAAAAGGCAGTAAACAGGATTTACGATTTCAATATTCAAAACCCACTTTATTTCAACATCGGGCTGAGTTTTGTGAGCCAGTAAAATTTACTTCTGCACCTGCCGTTTCCAAATATCTGTTCGGCCAAATAGTGAAATGCCAACATAACCTCTCACTTCCAGGGTGTTATTGTCTTTGAGCGTCATAGTGCAGCTGTATTCATTACCGGTTTTTGGGTCGTAAATATTTCCATCTTCCCACTCATTTTTACCATCGTATACAAAGCCCCATACATTTATCAACCCCAACACCGTCCGCAGGCGGTTGGTTTCTTTCGGGTTGTTTTTGTCTTTTTTAGGTTGCCCGGTGGAGGCATCGTTGGGCTCTTTCAACCACACAATTTTGCCTTCATACTTTTCTCCATTTTTATAAATCTTCACCATGGCCGTGCCTTCGCCGGTTTTCCACACGCCGGTAATCGCATCGCCATCGGCTGTTTTTGCAGGAAGGAATGTAAACGACGAAAGGTTGGCAATGAGTGAACAAGCTACTGCGACAAGCAGCATGGGCATTAAACGTTTTTTCATAAAAGCAATTTACACAATCAAAAGTGTTTGTTTTAGAAATTGACAAAAATTTATCAAAGCATAATAAAATAGTATTTTATCCGATGCATTTTAAATCCGATTGCTATCGGATATGGCAGCCGAAAGCGATTTTTTATTCCGCTCCGAATCTCTCTCAAATCTTACCAGTTCCCAGGCTATTATACTCGAGGGCTTAGTGAGTAAGCCCTTGCTGTCGCCGCCGTTGCGCCGGGTTCTATAAATTTATACCCCTTGTTACTTTTTTTAATAGGTAAGGTGTAAATCTATCTTCATTTTGGCTTATTAAGGCGGCGAGCCCTGGAGCCGAAAGTACTAAATAATAGCCGAGACATCGGCTGGAAAAGAGCAGAGCGTCTCCGGGAGAAAGAAAAGGCTTTAAATTTAAATGAGCTTTTCACGATTACCCTTTTCGGCAAAAATTGCTTTTTAAAATTGCTTATAGTAATAATAACTGAATTGTATCTTACAAGCCGATGACCTCAATTTAGTTTACCGGGTTTAATTTTTGCGGTTGGGGCGAGAAAGCCTTTGTTTGGGCTTTTCACATCAAGCACTGCACTGGGATGTGGCGCAGAAGCACCATTATTGATGGCAATATTTTGAGCGTTTACAGACAAGGATACAAATATGAAAAAAACAAGCAGGCGAAGGAAGAATGATTTGCATCATCACGTATTGTCACTTTGCATGTAAAAGGTACAGCCAATTTTTTTAGCTTCGCTGACACACATACCGGAGCCTTCTATGCAGGCAATTCCAATGTTGAAGGAATTGAAATGGTAAGTAACGGAAATGATGCTTAAATGAGTGTTTAAAGAACATCCGGCGACTATGGCCTTCATGTTACCAAAAAAATTGCGCTCAACAATAATGGTTTAGTCGGATTTCTTGTTAATAACATTCTGGTGGGCGCTATTGCTACAGATGGAGCACATACTACTTATTACAGTTCACCATCAGATAAAAGGCTTAAAGAAAATATTGGCGCTACCCACTATTTTATTAACACGCTGGTGCAAATGAAGGTTGAGGATTTTACCTATAAATGATGACAAGAAAACATTACAAACGGGGTTTTTTGCAAAAGATTTGTTTACACTATACCCCAGGAAATTCAGTTTAGTGACGATGATCCTAAAACAAATCTATGGAT
>JBBQQP010000112.1:0-9286 GCA_038215675.1 Chitinophagales bacterium
AATGTGCTGGGGGTAAAAACAATTCTGGAAATTCAAAACCGCATTATGAAAAACTGGGAGCTAAATTCAAAGGTGAATGATATACTGGATACACAGATAGTGATTCCAAACGCCACAGTAGATAAACCATACGAAGCAAAAATAGATTTACTGAAAGCCGGATTAAACGAGATCGTACTCACCGAGTTCCAGGATCTTTCCGACTATGGCCTCGAATACGACAATGAAGCTGAATGCATAAAAGGCTTACCAACAAAGAGTGGTGATTTTAAAATAACATTTAAGTTTAGAATAGAAGGTGAGTCAGATGATTCCGAACTACACAGCAAACTCATTTCGCTTATCATTAATGCCGATCCAAGGTCGCTCTGGAAAAATATTGCCAGCACTCAAACCATCGATAATTACTGGAAGGCTGATGCCGCAGAAGATTTTCAGCCGCTTGGCAGCAAACACATTGTAGTAGCTTCCAAAAGGGGGCGGAGTCATGCAAACGTTGGTTCTTTTCGGGATGATGATTATGGGTTTAAGTATTTTGAAACAAGCGGCTGGAGTGTTGCATGTGTTGCTGATGGTGCAGGCAGTGCGGCGCTTTCCCGGCAGGGTTCTAAAATTGCCTGCGATGCTGTGATAGATTTCGTTGCGGAAAATTTTACAAACGAATTGCTACATGAGTTTGATGCTGTGTTATTAAAACATCACGCAACCGCCACAGAAGAAACGTCTAAACAGATCAGTCATTTTGTTTACAACAACCTTTCCAAAGCTGCATTGCATGCTCACAAAACAATTGAAGCATTTGCAATAAAAATTGAAAAGCCCCTTAAAGAATTTCACACCACTTTAATTTTTGCGCTGTATAAAAAATATGAATTTGGATATGCCATTTTAAGCTTTAGCGTAGGTGATTGCCCGATCAGTTTGCTTAACAAAGATGTTACAGAAATCAAATTAATGAACTGGCTCGATGTGGGAGAATTTGGAGGCGGCACCCGGTTTATTACCATGCCTGAAATTTTCAGTTCCGATAAATTTACCACCCGCTTTGGTTTTAAATTAGTGGACGATTTTTCTTTTTTAATGCTAATGACAGATGGCATTTACGATCCTAAATTTGTTGTGGAGGCCAACCTGGCCAAAATGGAAAAATGGAGTGCATTTTTAGAAGACCTAGGCGGCAGTAATGAAGAAAAAATTACGATAGCTTTCGATCCGGCCAACAAGGAAATTGCCAGCCAGCTATCTGCCTGGATGGACTTTTGGAGCCCCGGTAATCATGATGACCGTACCTTAGCCATTATCTTTTAATACAGCCTTATGCCAACGATCACAGTAAAATCAATCATCAACGGCGTTACCTACCAGTACGTAGATGATGGAGAGCCCAAAAGTGGCACCGCTAAAAATGTTTACTTTAGTCCGGACAGAAAATATGTTGTAGCAATATTTAAAGAGAAGCAGGATTTTAATCAAAAAGAAAGATTAAAAAATATTGTCACCAAATACCTGAACCAGATTCAAACAAAAGAGGCCGGTCAGTATTATCTCGACGAAATTTACAGATGGCCAACAGATATCATCGAAGTGAACGGGCAAACTGGTTTGATTGTTCCGATCTATAACCCCAAATTTTTTTTCAAGAAGGGATATGCTACCCAGGATTTAATTAGGGGGGAAGAGAAGAACGGAAAATGGTTTGCAGGTGCTAAATTCAGGAACCGGCAATTTCCATTAAGCCTCGATCAAAGTGAATTGGGTAAATGGCTTAATTATTTTCAGATATGTGTGAACCTGGCAAGAGGAGTAAAGAAAATGCACCAGATGGGATTGTCACATTCGGACCTTTCTTACAATAATGTGCTGGTAGACCCCACCACGGGGTCAGCCTGTATGATCGATTTGGATGGGCTGGTAGTGCCGGGATTGTTTCCTGCCGAAGTAATTGGTACTGCAGATTTTATTGCACCGGAGGTACTCGCATCAAAGCATCTCAGCAAATCAGACCCTAACAGGAAATTGCCTAACCGGTTAACAGATTTACATGCACTCGCCTGCCTGGTGTATATGTATTTACTGCACCGGCATCCACTAAAAGGGGGCAAGGTTCATGATCTGGACACAGAGACAGACGACCTTTTAAGCATGGGCGAAAAAGCGCTGTTTATTGAGCATCCAACGGAAAAAGGTAATCGCCCAAAACTAAACCAGCTTTCCAAATGGGATGTTTATTGGGCGGATGTAAGCAAGCTGCCATATACCATTACAGGTCCCTATTTAAAAGCCCTTTTCGACCAGGCTTTTATCCAGGGGTTGCACAATCCGGGTGAGCGGCCACCCGCCGAAATGTGGGAGCAGGCATTGCTAAAAACGACTGATCTCATTCAGCCCTGCAGCAATCCTTCCTGCGAACAAAAATGGTATGTATTTGACAATACCAACACACCTAAATGTCCTTTTTGCGGCACAATGCACCAGGGTACTTTGCCGGTGTTAGATTTATACTATCAGTTTAAACCAACTGTGTGGAAGCCTGAAAATCACCGCCTGATGGTGTATAATAACCAGTATCTTTTTCAGTGGCATGTAAACAGGAATCTGGTACGGAACGAGCGGCTTACTGCCGAACAAAAAGTACCGGTTGGTTATTTCACTTTTCACATTAACAAATGGGTGCTGGTGAATCAAACACTAAAAAGTCTTAGGGACGTTACACTCAATAAAGACATCGCTATTAATGAAATGGTGGAGCTTACGGATGGGAAGAAGTTGTTGCTGAGTAAGGAGGATGGCGGTAGGTTAGTATTAATCACGATGGCAAATAAATAGCCATCCTCATTAAATTTTTTTACATAAAATTTATTAGACGATCTTTAAAAAAAACAAATATGGATTTATTACAACAGATCAGCGAATTATGGCAGGATATCGTAAGCCGCCCTGCAACTTCTCTCGCCATTATTGGCAACCTGATTATTATTGAAAGTTTATTATCAGTGGATAATGCAGCAGTACTGGCAACAATGGTAATGGATTTAAAACCGGAGCAGCGGAATAAGGCATTGAAATATGGTATTTGGGGAGCTTACTTTTTTCGCGGACTTGCAATGATTTTTGCCGCAGTATTGATTAAAATATGGTGGCTTAAACCGTTGGGAGGACTATATCTTTTATACCTGGTATACGATTGGTGGAAAGGGAAGCAAACAGTAGCCGAGGAAGATGATTTAATTGATAAGAAAAGCAACTGGCTTTACAAAGTTACTGTCGGTTCGATCGGGCCTTTTTGGGCAACCGTTTGCCTGGTAGAGCTGATGGATATGGCTTTTTCTATTGATAATGTTTTTGCTGCAGTGGCTTTTACACCCAATATAATCCTCGTTTGTACCGGAGTATTTATTGGTATTTTGGCCATGCGTTTTATCGCACAATGGTTTGTAAAGCTGATGGAAAAGTATAGATTTTTGGAGACGGCGGCTTTTTTAGTGATTGCCATTTTAGGGTTAAAGCTGCTACTTTCGTTATTTGAGCATTTTTACCCGGAAAGCGGCTTTAGTAGATTCCTCAGTAGTCATGCTGCCGATATTGGAATATCAGTGTTAACGGTTGCTATCTTTTTTGTTCCGATTACAACATCTGTACTATTTAATTTCCCCAGGAAAAATACGGGTGCAGAATAGTTTGTATGTCCTGCAATGATGAAGTCCGTTTGGCCTTTATGACCAGTAATGAATGGTGTATTGACTACTTACAAATGATTCAGGCGCAACAAGACCTCAGAAGTGATTTGATATTGATAACGTCGGTTTATAGAGAATGGCAAGTTTAAAACAGAACTGCTATAACTGATAGTTTTTGAAAGCCCTGGTTTTTTACCGGGGCTTTTTATGTAATTGATTTTGTAACTGCATCAGGTATAAAAACAACAAACATGAAAAAAATACTTTCTCTTTTAGCGCTCCTTTATTGTTTCAATTTTTCTATGGCAAATGAAGGAAGACAGAGTACTTCAAAAGCCAATCTCACCACGGTAACCGTTTTTAGAGTAGGTGCAGAAATGAGTCACCTGGCAAAGGGCGAATTAATAAAAGGCAATAATGAACTAGTGATTGAAAACATCAGCTATGTACTTGACCCTGGGAGCATACAGGTGAATTGCAATGGAAATGTAACGGTAATGGGCGTTGAATTTAGTACGGATCATTTGCAAAATGAAATAAAAACTCCCGCAATAAAAATGCTGGAAGATTCAGTTGAAACAGTGATTACAAATCTGGAGAAAATAAAAACCAGTACCAGTGTCATTAATGATTTGCTGGTTGTATTAAAAGCGAATAAAGAAATTAAGGGAAGCCAGACAGGATTGAGTGTGGCAGAATTAATGAAGTTGATGGAGTACTATAAAGTCAAGTCTCTTGAATTACAGAACGAGTTGAATGTGCTGCAACAGAAGGAAAAGAGGCTGAACGAAACGCTGGCTAACTTAAACAGCCAGGTAGCGGAGGAGCAAAAGAAAAATACCAAATCAACCGGTAAATTAATATTACAATTGAATTGCGCCGTTGCTGGAAAGTACGATTTCAACATTTCCTACATCACACAGAATGCTTACTGGACGCCTTTTTATGACTTGCGTGCAGAAAGTATTGTAGCACCTCTTAAATTAATTTATCGTGCAAAAATCTTTCAAACAACTGGTATTGACTGGAAGCAGGTAAAACTTAGTTTATCTACTTCGTCGCCCAGTCAAACGGGAAATGCACCTTTATTTAATACCTGGTTTTTGAGTTATATCAATCCGGTAAAGTTTTATAATAATTCACTTGCATTGCAGGGAAAGGTTGCAGGTGTGTCCAATACTTTAAATGAAGTGGTAGTGTCTGGATATGGTTCGCAGAAAGTAAAAATCAGGGGAAGTAGTTCCTTAGCGGGAGATAATGCGCCGCTTTATATTGTAAATGGCACTGTAATGAGCGCAGATGATTTTAAAATGATCAATCCAAATGAAATTAAAAAAATGGATGTGTTAAAAGAGGATGCTGCATCCGCTATTTATGGGTCAAGGGCTGGTAATGGTGCCGTATTAATTACATTGAAGGATGGCCTGGAGGATTATGTCACCATATCTGACAATGAATTAAATGTAACATTTGACATTGACTTGCCTTATGATGTGCCCACTAACGGTAAAGCACAAACTGCTGTTTTGAAAGAACAGGAAATTGCTGCCAATTATAAATTTTATGCCGTACCAAAATTAGATAAAGATGTTTTCTTACTGGCTGAAATTGCAGATTGGGAAAAGTTAAACCTGCTACCGGGCGAAGCCAATATTATTTTTGAGGGCACTTATATCGGTAAATCATTTATCGATCCTTCCTCCATACAGGATACTTTAAATCTTACCATGGGCAGAGATAAGCGGGTAGTGGTGAAAAAGGAAAAGCTGGCAGACTACAGTAGTGTTAAGTTTTTAGGTAGCAATAAAAAACAAACGGTTACCTACGAAATAACAGTTAAAAATAATAAGAAAGATGCCATTGATATTATGGTAAAAGACCAGTACCCGATTTCGCAGGATAAAGACGTTGTGGTTGAGTTATTGGAAGGCAGTGCTGCAGCAGATAACAATGAAACCGGCGTTCTCACGTGGAAATTAAAGCTGGTGCCCGGTGAAGTAAAAAAACTTAAAGTGAGCTACAGCGTAAAATATCCGAAAGATAAAATGCTGAATCTTTATTAGTGATCAGGTGTTTTTTTGGTAACAGCACCGGGATTTCTCCCGATGCTTTTAAACTACATTTGTAATAAATACGCCCTTATGAAAGAGTTTAATAAAAGAGTTGAAATCAGGTGGAGCGATCTGGATCCCAACAATCATTTACGCCATTCCGTTTACTACGATTTTGGAGCCTATTGCCGGATGTCTTTTTTAAATGAAAATGACATTACTACACCAGTTATGTTGCTGCATAAAATTGGTCCGATTGTTTTTAGAGAAGAATGTGTTTTTAAAAGAGAAATTAAATTCGGCGATGAGTGTACCATCAACTTAAAGCTGGATAAAGCGAATGCCAACATGTCGAGGTGGACGATGGTACATGAGCTTTGGAAAAGTGGAGATGTGCTTGCAGCAGTCATTACAGTAGATGGCGCATGGCTGGATACAGATTTAAGGAAACTTGCAATACCACCTGCAATTTTTAAAGCAGCATTTGAGATGATTCCACAGACTGCCGGGTTTGAGTTAATTGAAAAAAAATAATTTAATTCAGGGTACTTTTAAATTGAAAAATAGAATGAAAACAGGTTGGTTAATTATTTTAACGATATTGATGTTAGCAATGTTTTTTTCAGCATGTAATAATAGCGGCACAAACAACCGGCTGAAGGAAAACAGCATTATACCAAACAGCGTACGGGTTGATTCGACCAAACAAGTAACTATTGTTCAGCAGGAAGATAGCGATTATACCAAAAGGAATATCAATTTGAATCAACAGGAATTCCGGGCTTTTCAGCAAACCTATCATTTGGTAAATCCCAGTGAAATGATGAAGGAAAAAATAACCGGCGATTTTAACGGTGATGGAAAGGCGGAAATTATTTTTATGGTTCCACCTCTGGAAGATACCCTTACAAAAGACGCTTTCCAGGAATGTATCGGTGGCTGCAACAGTTACCTTGTATCTTCAGAAACGGCCATGATGATTTTGAAAGTGCATAGTAATTTGGGGGGCGAAATCAAAAATATCGGCGACCTTGATGGCGATGGCGCGGACGAAATTATGGTGTATCCATCCTGGTGGCAAAGTAACTGGAATAGTTACCGGGTTTATTCATACAACCATCAAACCAATCAATGGAGTTACCTGATTGAGCCAGTTTCCATTTTTGCAAATGAACTGGAAAAGGGAATTGCATTTGTAAAAAAATCGAAACAGCCGGGCTTTGTAAGTGCTTACAATTCTACTGCTGATAGCGATGGCAATATTCGGAGCAGCTATAAAAATTATAGGATTATTAAATAGAAGTTTTGTAGATAGGGGTTTTTGTTTTGGCGCAAATAGCCCATGTCTTTTTGTTGTAGTTCGCCTCCTGATTTTATTTGAGTAGGTTTCTGCTAATCTTTTGTTTTTTAAATGAGATTGAATTCTTCTTGAAAAATTGGTTTATAATTTTGTTTCTAAAGTTGAGTGGTTTATTAAAAATATATTTGCATATTATTTTATGCTTAGTTCCACCATCAATTTATACAAAAATTCTTATGGCGGATTATCACGCAATACCTGGCTGCTTTCGCTGGTAATGCTCATCAACCGCAGTGGTACAATGGTGGTGCCCTTCATGACTATTTATTTAACGCAGGAATTAGGTGTTGGCATTGGCAAGGCTGGTTTTGTGATGAGTTTGTTTGGCGCCGGTGCAATTGTAGGTGCACTGATCGGTGGAAAAGTAACCGATCGGATTGGATTTTATTACGTGCAACTTTTTACTTTATTGGGCGGCGGCATCATGTTTTTTGTGCTGGGCCAAATGAAAAGTTATACAGCTATTTGCATCACTACCTTTTTCTTAAGTATGATCAATGAAGCTTTTCGGCCTGCCAATGCCGTTGCAATAGCGCATTATAGCAACGATGCAAACAGGGTGCGTTCTTATTCACTCAACAGGCTGGCCATTAATCTTGGGTGGGCAGTGGGAAGTGCAACCGGCGGTATCATTGCATCCTTCAACTACGAGTTGTTGTTTTGGGTAGACGGTATTACAAATATTGGCGCCGCTATTCTGCTCTACGTTATTATACCTCCAAGGAAAAAGGTATTGGCAGCTGTAAAAAATACAAGTGTTGCTGTTGTGAAAACCAATTCTGCTTATAAAGATCACAACTATGTATTTTTTATTTTCATCCAGGTATTTTTTGCGATTTGCTTTTTTCAGCTATTTACAACACTGCCGGTATTTTATAAAACTGAATTGAATTTGTCTGAATCTTTTATCGGTATCAACATGGCCATTAACGGAATATTGATTGCATTATTTGAAATGATCATTGTGTTTAAACTGGAGGGGCGGCGACCCGTCATTCATTATATGGCCGCCGGGGTGTTTTTAGTTGGTATGTCTTTCCTGGTACTCAATTTACCCATCGCCAGTGCGATGTTACTTGCTTTTTGTTCGATGCTGTTTATTACGGTGGGCGAAATATTTGCCATGCCATTTATGAATGCTTATTGGATTGCCCGGACCAATGCAGAAAACAGGGGACAATATGCAGCACTATATACCGTAGCATGGTCATCGGCCCAGGCCATCGGACCTTTCTTTGGGTCACAATTGGCGGAGCATTTTGGCTATTATATTTTGTGGTGGGTGATTGGGGGCATTTGTATTCTGCTGACAGGTGCTTATTGGTTGTTGCAAAGAAGAAGTTGAAGTAGTTCAATATTTCGGCTGTTGCTGATAAAAAAAGCGCCGTTCAGATTGAACAGCGCCTGGTAATTATGTTTTAGAAATTTAAATCGGTTTTACGGTAGTAGTGGTCGTTATTTTTG
The DNA here is from genome assembly GCA_038215675.1 of Chitinophagales bacterium. Lineage (GTDB taxonomy): Bacteria > Bacteroidota > Bacteroidia > Chitinophagales > Chitinophagaceae > Ferruginibacter. The sequence continues at coordinate 8,553 of JBBQQP010000112.1, forward strand.
TTGTAACAGGAATACTTTGTCCCATTACTTCAGCACTGCCAATTCCATCAAGTATCATCGTTTTTTGTTTTAAGATTCCGGTGTTCATATCAACCACTCCTTCGCCGGACAAATTGCCATCCATGGTTACATTTATTTCCATCCCTTGTTGTTCAACCGTTTTTTTAGTGATTTGTTTTCCGGTAAGAACAATCGTTGCTAAATTACCTCTGGCCTCTTTAAAGGTATAATTGCGGTACGTTTTCATTTCTGATGTTATGGTTGAGTCAGACCAGCTATCACCAACTTTTTTGCCAGCGGGTACAACATCAAAAGCGGCATTAGCACCATTGCTGTCATCTGCACCTGCACCGGTTACATTATTAACCATTTCCATTAACTGACCGCCTCCGGCGGCGTTGGCATCTTTTTTAACACCATTCACAACCTTTCCTTTGTCATCCATTTCCACGTCCATGCTTACATTGAGTTGCTCTTTAATTGCCTTTCCGGTTTCACTTTCCAAATCGGTTTTGTTGTCAGAATCAAATTTCATTTCCTGCCCCATTGCACTTCCATTGATAGTTAATTTGGTCAAGGTAGATGATACAAGAAAGTTGTTAGTTGACTTCTTATCCTTCACTTCAACCTGGTGAATCATATTGGCATCAATGGTAATTTCCATCGACTGTCCCATCATTTCTTGTTTAATTACAGATTTGATATTGTTGTCAATTTGAATTTTCTGTCCTTTG
>JBBQQP010000113.1:0-9269 GCA_038215675.1 Chitinophagales bacterium
CAATTTGATGCAGCCGAGGCCGCCAGGCTGGAGAAAAAGATCCGCAAAAATCAATTTGATTTTGAAGATTTTAAAACCCAGTTACAGCAAATCAAAAAGATGGGTAATCTGAAGGATTTAATGGGAATGATACCCGGCGTAGGCAAACAAATAAAGGATGTGGATATCAATGATGACGCATTTAAAGGCATTGAAGCAATGATTAATTCCATGACACTGGAAGAGCGCCGAAATCCTGACATCATTAATCCAAATCGTAAATTACGCATTGCAAAAGGCAGCGGAAAAGATATTTCGGAATTGAACCAGTTTTTAAAACAGTTTGAGCAAATGAAGGGTATGATGAAAATGATGAATAAAATGCCAATGGGTAAAATGCAGGGAATAGGCAAACGGTAATTCTAAAATTGTAAATATAAAAAGCCACTTTGCTTCAGCAAAGTGGCTTTTTATTTGTTTTCTTTTTTCAGCCGTAGGCAACTAATAACCAAATGAATCCAAGCGTGTTTTAGGGCTGTTTATTAGTACTATTAAATGTGATTCGTTGACTGAATTTAGTCGTTGTAATGTTGCCCGGCCGTTAGCCATCGAAGGTGGCAAATATGTATGAAGGTGATTGCAATCTTATGATCCCGTTGGCAATACTTTGCCTAGTAGGGGGGAAAAATGAACGATAATATAGAGTGGAATTCTTTCAATGGTTACAAATATTTTGACCAAGGTCGTATTGCATAATTCTGATTTAAATTGTAAGTCTGTAAAAAGTGAACGTGGCGTTTGCAGCTGATCTTTTTTCAGAATATTCAAAAGCAATCCAGTATGAAAACCATTATTTTATTTTTTGGGATATCTATAAATTTCGGTGTTATGGCACCATCACCTGTAATGGACAACTATCAATTTCACCGGCAGGAAATGGTAGCAGATTTTTATTTTTCTGCCAATTCGAAATTTAATTTTTTTTATTCCTACGGAACAGTAGATCGTTCCGCCGCCGGCAGTTTTTCTATTTCGGGTGATGCACTTCATCTTACAAGCAACAAAGAAGCTGGGAAAGATTTAGCTATCAAAAGCCAGTCATAGCAACGCAGCGGCTATCGGGTTCAATTTGAAGATGCCAATAGATATTCGTTAAGCATTTTTCGCTGTAGTTTTTATAGGGAACGAAAGAAAAGTCAAGTACGCCAATCAGGATGGTCGTGTTGAAACGGACCTGCCGCATTGTGATAGAATCTATGCATACCACGAGCTGTTTCCTGATATGGCTTCTATGGTAAAGGATGAAAAAATGATAGTAACCGGTTTACACTTACGCTAAATCCATCGCTGGGTCAGGTAAGTTTTAAGGAGATTGATTTTAAAATAGAAAGCAATAGGCTAATACCATTTATGCGGAGTGATATTTTTCCCATGAAGGGTGTCGAATTTATAAAGCAATAAATGAAGCTTTAGTTGATGGGCAAGCAGTACTTCACGGTAAAGCTGACCGCAATTTCTTTTTTGTGATTTAATTGCTAGTCACTGAAGAATTGTAGTTTTCAAAATGGCCTACTTTATTTACACTTTTCATAAATATTGATACCGTTCTAAAAAGTCCTTTTATTGGATTCAAAAAATTAATTCATGTTCAAAAGTTTTCACCATCGCAATGAAATAATTCTTTTTGGTAGCAGCAATTGTGGTAATAGCAAATAGTATTTTTCTCTTTTGAAAAATTAGTCAATGCAACTGACTGCGGATTTTCAAATACCTGCCAATTAGTTTTCAACCGCTGTCATTAATATTATTTCTTATCGAAATATTTAAAATTAAAAGACTGATTTAACAAAGCTCATTGCATTGGAACGTCGGCTATAAACTCCTTCTTTTTCTAACGTTAAAAATGTTTTCTTTTTTCCTGAGCGCCGTTTATCCAACGCTGCCGGTTTAAAATTGTATTTAATTAAAAACCTGCCTATATTCGATGTCTAAACGGTAAATAAACTGTCGTTGTAATTATTTTACGAAAATTGTTATTACTGCAAGCAACTTTATTCAACATTCATACGATTATCAAATAGCCTTAAAATCACACCAACGAAGCAAGAACTCCAACATATTATCCAGGGGTGTGTGAAAGCACACCGGGAGAGCCAAAAAGCCTTCTACCAGCTTTATTATGGCTTTGCTATGGCAGTATGTATGCGTTATTGTAAAAGTAAAGACGACTCAATGGAAGTAGTGAACGACGGTTTTATGAAAATTTATAGAGAATTGCACAGGTTTAATCCGAGATACGATAATTATGAAGCCTCACTAAAAGGGTGGATGAAAAGCATATTGGTGAATACAGCCATTGATAATTTTCGAAAAAATAATAAAAACTATTTGATTACGGATTTGGAGGAATCTCATTTTGACACTGAGCATATCGGTGATTCTGCAATCGATAAAATGTCATATAAAGAAATCATGGACATAGTTAACCAGCTTTCGCCAATGTATAAAACCATTTTCAATTTATTTGTTATTGATGGATTCAAACATGAAGAAATTGCCAGTCAGTTAAATATTTCGGTGGGCACATCAAAATCAAATCTTTTTAAAGCAAAAGCGAACATTCAAAAAATGCTTAAAGAGGAAGCAATAAAATGTTATGAGCGAAAAGCAGTTTGATCATATAGAAAACCGCATCAGGGAGGCCGCTGAAAACAGTGAGCCGGACTATGATGAGCATGCCTGGAAATTAATGGAGGTTAGGTTAAATAAGGAAGATAATAAAAGGGCAGGCTTTTTATTATGGGCATTTGCGTTGCTGTTTTTTGGGATAACTGCCGGCGGTTTCTATTGGTGGATTGGAGCAAAAAATGAAAAATTTAAGGCCAAAGAAGAACTTCAAATTAAGGATAAGTCGAAGCCTGGTGAGCGCAATAGTAAGAATGTTTCAACGCTGCAGGACAATAGTTTAATTACTCCGGGCCTACCAAGAGCCGAGCAGGAACAATTAAAAAATCCGGGGGCAACTGTAATTGGTAATCAACCTTCGTTGAGCCAGCATACTATCACTGCCGGCTCTCAAATGAGTAAACCTAAAAGGGCATTTCGTGTTGCTCAAAAAGGTAAATTAACTACAAAATCGATTGTTCCGGAAATGGATACTAATAAGGAGTTGGTCAATATTACAGAGCCTGAAACCCCTCAACCGGTGGCAATAGAGGAGCGCATAAATAACCGGAAAATTATAAGTGCAATTAAAAGAGATAGTTTGCAAATGGTGGATAGCACTCATGTAAAATCGGGGGACGATTCCACTGGCAGCAAGCCGATAAATAAGAATAGTCGAAAAGCATCCCGTTTTTATTTGCTGGCTGTGCTTGGTGCGGATGCTGGCAGTGTTAAATTGTTATCCTTTAAAAATAATGAGATCACCCCAAAATATGGAATTGGAATTGGATACCAACTCAATAAAAGCCTAAGCATACAAACAGGGTTTTATGCAAGCTGGAAAAAATATCTGGCAGGTCCCGGAGATTATCATTATAAAGCCGGCTCTTACTGGAGTACTGTAAAAATGATAAAAGTTGATGCTTCCTGCCTGGTGTATGATATTCCTTTAACAATCCGGTACGATTTCATTCAAAAACCATCTACTAATTATTTTGTAACTGCAGGTCTTTCTTCCTTTATTATGAAAACGGAAGATTATAAATATTATTACACCCGTAATAATGTGTATTATCAAACTCCGAAATCATATACCGGTAACAAGACATTCCTTTCACAGTTTAATTTGTCAGCCGGTGTTGAGAAAGGCATTACTCCTTCGCTTTCTTTACTGGTTGAATCATCCGTTGCTTTGCCATTGGCAGGCGTTGGAGAGGGTAGCGTTAAATTATATTCGACTGCACTGCAATTTGGAATTAGATACAATCTTCCTAGAAGAATAAAATAATCATCGGTTAAGTAACATAGCTAACTGAGAGGCTTAATAGCTGTTCTTTTTTATATAAAATAATTAAGTCATTTTATTTAACACAGGCAACCCATTTAATAGTTGCTACGATTCTTTTAAAAAATCATTTATGAACAAAACAACTGCAAACTTCATCCACCTTATGGCACTTTTTTTTGTCTGCGCAAATTTTGTAGCCTGTAGTAAAAGTGATCCATCGCCGGCTCCACCACCAGGGCCCGCTGATCCTTGCGCAGGAAAAACAATTGCTATCAATACAACGCCAACTGCATCGACCACGTGTGCCAGTACTGGTAGTATTGTGGCTAATGCAACTGGTAGTACTAACTTTACCTATAAACTCAACAGTGCTGGTGTTTACCAGGCTTCCGGGACATTCGCAAATTTGGCAGCAGCTGATTACACCATATTCGCAAAGGATGGTGCAGGGTGCGAAAAATCTGCTGTGGTTACCGTTGCTTCAAGCGGTATAATTGGGGCTAAGTTCACCGCAGTAAAAAGTCTAATCGTATCAAAATGCCAGTCTTGTCATAATAATGCAGTTGCCAATGGAGGTATGAATTATCAGGTAGAATGCAACATTGTTACCAATAGAGCCCGGATTAAAGTTAGGGCAGTCGATGAAGGTACGATGCCTCAAGCTGGTCCATTAACCCAGGCAGAAAAAGATATTATTTCAACCTGGATAGCAGCAGGTGGGGGATACTCCAACTAACAAACAAACGGTAAATTAAGTGCGACAACCAACGAAAAATATACTTCTTATTTTGGTGCTTGTTTTATTGGCAGCAGGTGTTTATTTCTACAAAGAATACAATCGAAAACCAGCGGATATTTCTAACGTTGAACCTGCTGCATCTTCAGGTGCAACTGCTTTGGTTGAATTGTATGAAAGTGATGAAGCGAAAGCAAATCAGCAATACCTTGGTAAAGCAATTGAAGTAACAGGCGCAATTGACGAAATAAACAATCAACAGGATACGCTGGTGAATGTAATGGTTGGGGAAAGTAGTTCAATGCACAAAGTAAGTTGCCTGTTAGACAACCGCTATGTAGCATCAATCAGGAATTATCGTGTTGGTCAGCAGATTATTATCAGGGGGATATGTACCGGTTATTTGATGGATGTTGAAATGAACCGATGTGTAATAATAGAAAAAAAGTAAAATGAAAAATATTAGAATCAGCATATTTTTTGCCATTATCCTATCTACAATTATCTCAGCTGCCGGCCTTGCGCAAACGAGATATTTTACGAAGACGGGTAAGATAACTTTTAACTCCAGGTCACCCATGGAGAATATTGAAGCTATCAATAACAAAGTAGTGAGCATATGGGACGTAGCTTCGGGTCAGATTGAATTCAGTGTGCTTATGAAAAGCTTTGAATTTGAAAAGGCCTTGATGCAGGAGCACTTTAATGAAAACTACGTTGAGAGTGATAAGTATCCCAAGGCTATTTTTAAAGGCACCATTGAAAATAGTAATGCGCTCGATTTAACAGTGGATCGTTCAATAACGGTTAAGGTAAATGGTAATCTGACTATGCATGGTGTAACCCGCCCGGTAAGTACTACTGCTTTAATAACAGTGAAGAATAAAGCGATCGCTGCTTCTACCAGTTTCTCCATTGCATTGGCCGATTACAAAATCAGTATTCCTTCTTTGGTAGCCGATAAGATCAATAAAAAGATAACTATCACCGTAAATATTCCAGACTATCAGTTGGTAGTCAAAAAATAGATTCTATATCTCCAACACATCAACACAATTGTATGACAAAAATTATTGGCGCACTTCTTTTATTGACTTTTTTTTCTTCTGTTCAGATAAATGCACAATCGCTTTTGCAGGATGTAGAAGATAGTATTCCTGCCAATGAGAAAGTGAGTGGTGCATTTAAATCAACCAGGGTAATCAATGCCCATTCTGTTGAAATGCTGCACAAGCGTAATTTAGATTTTAGGATCATGCATCGTTTTGGATTCATCAGTTCGGGAATCAAACAACTATATGGGCTCGACAATGCGTCCATGCGATTGAGTTTTGATTATGGTGTCACTGACAATACGACCATCGGGTTTGGAAGGAGTACTTTCAGAAAGGAATTGGATCTTTTTGTAAAAACCAGAATTTTCCAACAGTCAACAGGGCAAAAAGCCATTCCTTTCTCTTTAGTAATTGCGGGTGGTGGTTTGGTTTGGACGGAGGAATCCTTTGCCACTGTTAAGCCCGTTTTTTCTGACCGTACCTCATATTATGTTCAGCTGATTGCCGGTCGAAAATTCAGCCCGGTTTTTTCGTTTCAGCTTAGTCCTATTCTTGTACACAGTGCTATGCCAGCCAATACCGGTGATGACGAAACGATTTTTGCGATGGGTGGAGGCGCCCGTTTAAAAGTGAGTAAAAGAATAGCCATCACGCTGGATTATCATCATCCATTTGGTACATTCAATGATGTAACTACAGACCCATTATCTCTTGGTGTAGACATTGAAACCGGCGGTCACGTATTTCAATTGCAATTTTCAAATGCTACCGGCATGAATGAGAGGGCTTACATTACACAAACTACCGGTGATTTTTTTAAGGGTGATATTCGTTTTGGCTTTAACTTGTCGCGGATGTTTAAGTTGGGTAAAAAATAATCCCACTAGATTTGATGGTGTGGATAGCTTAAATGTATTAGTTGGTATATTCGGCCACAATTGTAGTATCTAACAAAAGTCTTAACGGTGCTAAAAAAATAGTCGGTGTTTAAGAGCGGTGCAATGATGGCACTGCTTTTTTTATGCTATACCTGATGCTATTTGGCCCTGTTTGTTAAATATTTATCCGGATAATAAATAGCAGTTGCCATCCGGAAATAGCTTACTCCATTGTTATTACAAATCCTTTACTTTCGTTTTCTAAAAAGGGGGCATACTATTTAAAGAATAATAAATACTTACAGTATATTTGGTTCATTTGTTTCCAAATAATTCGTCAAATAAAAAATCAATAAACGTGTATGATTGATCAGGTAAAAATTACAAATACGGAAATCCTATCCAACAATTGGTATATTTTAAAAAAGGTTACCTACGAATATAAAAAGACAGACGGTAGTATACAAACACAAAGCCGGGAAGCATACGACAGGGGGAATGGAGCGACTATTTTACTATACAATCAACAACAGCGAACCGTCATTCTTACACGGCAATTCAGGCTACCAACTTATATAAATGGAAATGAAACCGGCATGCTGATTGAAACATGTGCAGGTTTGTTGGATCAGGATAATCCGGAGGATTGTATCCGGCGTGAAACGGAAGAAGAAACAGGATATCAAATCAAGGATGTGCGTAAAGTGTACGAAGCCTATATGTCTCCTGGATCAGTCACAGAGTTGGTTCATTTTTTTATTGCTGGATATGAAGCATCCATGAAAATAAATGAAGGTGGTGGCGTTGAGCATGAAGAAGAAAATATTGAAGTGTTGGAAATAAATATCGACGAGGCAATGGACATGGTTGCCAATGGAGCGATAAAAGATGGCAAGACAATCATTTTGCTTCAATATTTAAAATTGACCGGGCTGTTGTGATGTGGTTGTTTGCTAAGACCTATAATTTCTGCCTGCCCTGCCTCGCAGCGCCGTCTCACCAAAACCTATAAGGTCTGCCCGCCCGGCATTGCAGCGCCGTTTGCTAAAACTTATAAGGTCTGCCCGCCCGGCATTGCAGCGCCGTTTGCTAAAACCTATAAGGTCTGCCCGCCCGGCCTTGCAGCGCCGCAAGACCTTATAGGTTTGGGTACACCCGACTGACAGCGCCGCAAGACCTAATAGGTTTTGGTACACCCTGACTCTTCAGCGCCGCAAGACCTAATAGGTTTGGGTCCGCCCGCTTTGCAGCGCCGCAAGACCTTATAGGTTTACGACTACTCTAACCCTGCTGCTCCTTTTAAATTGATAGGCTGGTTGTGGTAGTCAATGAATTGTTGTACACCGCCAAACCAATCCAGTGTTTCCTTCCTCATGATCATTGTGGGGGATTGGCTTAAATATGTTTTATAGGAGGTCCAATGCCAGTCTGTAAGGTTTTTGCAATAACCATGGTGTACCGGATTTTTATGGATATAAAAAACAGTACTTCCAAACTGTCCATCGGTTTTTACTTCCACCCGGCGTAAATAATCAACAAACATGGCTCCCTTTCTTCCATACACGTTGTTGTATGATTTAGCGTAGCTGTTCAGAAAATTGGAAAAACATTGCATGATAAAATCAGGAGCTGTAGTGGTCGCATAATCTTTGTTGATCTTCTTTTTCTTAAAGTGTGCTTCGATGCTCTTTTCATTTTTTATCTGTACCAAAAAATGAAAATGATTGGGCAGCAATGCAAAGGCATGGGTGTCTGCAATAGGCGTGATGTAGGCAATGTATTTTTTTAGAAAGAATTGATAGTTTTCTTCGTTCTTAAATAGCAGTTCATCTCCTACGGCACGACTTAAAATATGGTAGGTGCCATCCGGAATAAGTGGGATATGGTAATCCTGCATAAGTTCGTTTTCATAAATATACTTTACAAGTTGGATGTATCCTATAGGATAAACGCTCTTTTTAAATGCATGCCAGCGAAAGTCTGGGTGTCAAATTCATAAAGGCTGCCCGCCAGGCCTTAAATCGTCATTACTAAAACCTATAAGGTCTGCCCGCTCAGCCTTGCAGCGCCATCGTGCTATAACCTATAAGGTCTGCCCGCCCGGCCTTGCAGCGCCGCAAGACCTTATAGGTTTGGGGAGCCCCTCGATGTCCCCAATATTGCAGTGCCATTTAGATAAAACCTATAAGGTCTTCCCGCCCGGCCTCGTAGCGCTGCAAGACCTTATAGGTTTGGGTACGCCCGGCCTTGCAGCGTCGCAACACCTTATAGGTTTGGGGAGCCCCTCAATGTCCCCAATATTGCAGTGCGATTCAGATAAAACCTATAAGGTCTGCCCGCCCCGCCTCCCAGCGTCGCAAGACCTTGTAGGTTTGGGTACGACTGGTCTTGCAGCGCCGCAAGACGGTATGGGTTTGGGTACACCTGGCCTTGCACCGCCGCAAAGACCCTTTAGGTTTAACGAAGACTTAATTCAATAGAATTTGGTATTTGTAAGGGAGCTTAGTATCTTCACCTTCCTTTTTTAAGGAGATTAAGAAACCATATTTATTCACAACCCAAAAAAATTTCTATTTTTTATGGCTGTAAAAATGAGACTGCAACGCCACGGGTCTAAAAAAAGACCTTTCTACTTCATCGTAGTAGCAGACGGAAGAAGCCCACGTGAT
>JBBQQP010000114.1:0-9265 GCA_038215675.1 Chitinophagales bacterium
ACCGTTACGTGCAATTTACTACTTAGCGCATTTACACAACTTACACCAACACCATGCAAACCACCCGAAACCTTATAGGAATCCTTATCAAATTTTCCCCCTGCATGCAACACCGTCATTACCACTTCCAAGGCGCTGCGGTTTTCCTTGGTGTGCAAACCCGTGGGAATACCACGACCATCATCTGAAACCGTAATGGAATTATCTTCATTAATAGTAACCATGATATTACTACAGTGACCTGCAAGGGCTTCATCAATAGAGTTATCCACTACTTCATATACAAGATGATGCAGTCCTTTAACCCCTATATCACCAATATACATAGCGGGGCGCTTACGAACTGCTTCTAAACCTTCTAAAACCTGGATACTATCGGCACCATAGCCGTGAACGTCGGCAACTACTACTTCTTCAATTTCTGTACTCATATTTTTGGGCAAATTCTCTTTAAAATTATCAAAATCTCCATTCGTGCAAATATAAGGAAAATCAAGGGTTTAAGGTAACTTAAACAGGTGCCCTGAGGATTAGTTTCCCCGAAGATTTCCACAATAATCCTGAATGATTTTAAAAATACTGGATTCCGTTAAGATTACCGGTATGCCACGTTTGCATGCGTTGAAACATGTTAAAAAAGGAGGCGGATAGTTACAACCCTTTACTAACTTTCCCCTCACAAAAACCCGTTTTTACAATCAGACGACCCTTCGGGAAGGTATTGCAATTTTAAATGCCCCTCGTTTCGGTAGAATTTTATTGAAGCTTTTACTTTATATTTGCATCGAAATTTATCAATGAATCAATCAACTCACATACAAAAAATTGCCCAAAGGGAGCCCCTTATATTTGATGAATTGGATGTGTTGCAAGATATAGACCGATCAGTTCCAGGCTCAGTCCATTATTCAATTAAACGTTATAAAAAGGAGCCTGAATGGAGTATGGAGGACACGGGTATGCTGGTATATCATTATGAAAAAAATAATGAAGGCTCCAATTACCTTGAACTTAAGTTTTGTGTAACTGGCAATGTATACTGTCGTCAAAAGCAAACAGAATGTGATTTCTGCAAATTTAGTGCATCTAAAATCTGTCTGGAAAAAGTAGAGAGTGTTGATATATTGAGTTTTAGCTTTAAGCCATCTTACCTTACTCAATTTGTAAAGGGAAAGAAACAATTGAATATTTCGGATGAGGTATTATCTTTTACACATACTTCTTCGTTTTCAAAAACATTGCCGCTTTGTGGAAAAACCAGAAAAGCCATAGAAGCCCTTTTAAACCACACCTATACAGATACCCTGGAAAATATTTTTGTAAACGCCCAAACACAGATACTGTTATTATATAGTATGGATTGTATGCTGGGCGAAAAAGAGGAAGTATTCACCTGTAAATTTCTGGCCAATGCAGATGACCGGGAAAAAATCACTAAAGCAAGAGAAGTATTGCTGCAACACATTGGTGAACCTCTTACTATTAAAGAATTGAGTCGCAAAGTGGCAATTAATGAATGTTATCTTAAGAAAGGCTTTAAAGAATTATTTGGAACCACTATTTTCGACTTTTACCAAAGCCAGCGCATGGAACATGCTAAATACCTTTTATACGAAAAAGGATTGAGCGTTACCGAAGTATCCCTCATGCTGGGCTATTCTTCCATCTCCCATTTTAGTACTGCTTTTAAAAAGCATACCGGCATTAAGCCATGTGAACTTCTACTGAGGTAAAATTTTTGTTTTTCATTTTATTTAAACTTAGTTTCCGAATATTTAACCTTTTTAGAAGTAGCTAAAGTTTCTTATACAGTAAATTAAAGAAATTTTATTTTTCCGATCTTACCAAACCCAAATTTTCAATGTATAACTACATTAGCAAAGCCCTGGTAAATTGGCCAGAATCCAAATAAAAAGCCTGCTTAAAATGAGATGTTGGGTGGATCAAAATAGCAATTTCAAAAAGGCATTTTAAGAATTGCTATGCGCCATAAAAAGTCGTTAAACAATATTCGGTAATTATCTTACCCGATAAAGTTGCACTTGAATCTGTAGATGACCTTTACTAAATACCAATAACATGTAGCGGGTTGCTTGCTCCCAAATAAATAAAGTGAACAGGATTTCAGCCAAAGAGTAATACAGGCTTGTAAATCGTTAAAATCAGACCTATTTGCGGATTGCCTTCAAATATATATAGGATTGCTTTTATATGTTTTCTTTAATGCGATAGTTTAGCACTAGAAGAAAATAAACACCATTAGTTAAATTAATAAAAAAGCCTGCTGAAAACTCAGCAGACCTTTAAATTTTGCTTGAAGAAAATTTTTAGCTTCCCAATCGAATTGGTCGTCGTTCAAGACATGGAAACGGTTTTTTAAGTGGATATTAATTTAAGTTTAAATACTTCATTATTCCGGAAGGCATGAAACTTCAAAACATTGTATAGTGAGTTTTTAATTCTGTAATTTTTAAAAGTGACGGGAGCAGGAATACCCCCGTCTTTACCCTAATAAAACCCTAAACCAGCAAAGATTTCAATCAAGAAATGATCTCACTTTGCTATCTCTTTCTATTGATTTCTTTTATATTGTAGATATAGCTTTCTAATCAGATGATTTCAAGCGTCGATGCAAATAAATTTCATTTAAACGCGATTTCGAATTTGCTAATATTATGCCAAAGGGTTCAAATGTGGAAAAATACCAAAAACACACTTTTTTTACTTCACTCCGAAGAATGGTTGCACGAGAACTCATTCTTCAAAAAAGATTGAAGCCTGGCAAATTATTTGAAGCGTATAAAGCACCGCAACAATTTTAATTTAAATTGACAAGGCTTTACTGGAATTTTTGAATTAGCCCCCACATCATTTCGTACTTCTACAAACAACGTGATTTTACTACCTTTGCGCACATTTTATATTACAGACAGTAGGATTATATGAGCGCCAAATACAAAGAATATCAGCAACTTAATTTACCAGGCATCGGTAATGAGATTTTGGAAAAATGGGAAAAGTCGAATGCTTTTGAAAAAAGCATAGCTCTGAGGAAAGGGCATCCGCCTTTCGTATTTTATGAAGGTCCACCGAGTGCCAACGGTATGCCTGGAATTCATCATGTAATTTCAAGAACTTTAAAAGATTTGGTTTGCCGGTATAAAACCATGCAGGGATTTCAGGTAAACCGCAAAGGCGGATGGGATACCCACGGTTTACCCGTTGAATTGGGCGTTGAAAAACTATTGGGCATTACCAAAGAAGACATTGGCAAAAAAATATCGGTCGAGGAATACAATGCCACCTGCCGTAAAGAGGTGTTGAGGTTTAAAGACAAGTGGGATGATATTACCAATAAAATGGGCTATTGGGTTGATCTGGAAAACCCGTATGTAACCTTTGAAAATGATTATGTTGAAACACTTTGGTGGATATTGAGTGAGCTATATAAAAAGGGCTACTTATACGAAAGTGTAAGCATCCAACCTTATTCTCCAGCTGCCGGAACAGGATTGAGTTCGCATGAACTAAACCAACCAGGTACTTATAAAGACGTAAAGGATACAAGTGTAGTCGCAATGTTTCGCATACCAAACCCATCCGAAGAAGTAAATTCAGGCCATCCTGTTATTGGTAAAATATTTTCAGCAATAGCAGCAGACACTGCTTCAGTTCCCCCTTCGGGAGGCGTGGAGGCTTTCTTTATGGCATGGACCACCACTCCATGGACTTTGCCCTCCAATCTTGGTTTAACTGTTGGGCCCAACATTGACTACGTACTGGTAAAAACATTCAATCCCTATACCCACCTAGCCATCAATGTTATTCTGGCAAAGGCCTTATTGGGTAAATATTTTAAGCAGGAAGCAGAAAACGGAGACTTTGAAGCTTACAAAGAAGGTGATAAAATTTTGCCATGGAAAATACTGTTTGAATTAAAAGGCAAGGACTTAGATGGCATTGAGTACGAGCAACTACTTTCATCCGAAGCCAATACACTTGAGGTCATTAAAGAAATAACACCGGATGCCCATCCTTTCAAAATAGTGCTAGGCGATTTTGTAACTACCGAAGATGGAACTGGCATTGTACATACCTCCCCCGCCTTTGGTGCAGATGATTATAAAGTAGGTCAAAAAAACAACCTTGGCATCTTAACCATGGTTGACAAGCAAGGTAAATTTATAGATGGATCTGGTGAATTCAGTGGCCGGTTTGTAAAAAACTACAAAGACCAAAAAGACTATGTGGATGTAAATATCGACATCAGTGTAAAACTAAAAAAGGAAAACCGTGCGTTTAAAGTTGAGAAATATGAACATAGTTACCCGCATTGCTGGCGAACAGATAAACCAATTATCTATTACCCTTTGGATGCTTGGTTTATAAAAACAACTGCTGTAAAAGACCGGATGGTTGAACTAAACAAAACCATCAACTGGAAACCAGCAGCAACCGGCACAGGCCGTTTTGGCAACTGGCTGGAAAATATGGTGGATTGGAACCTTAGCCGAAGCCGTTATTGGGGCACTCCGCTACCGATCTGGCGCACAGAGGATGGAACCGAAGAGAAATGCATTGGTTCTATTAAAGAATTGAACCTTGAAATAAAAAAGGCAGGCGAAATATTGGGCGGCGATACCAACCAGCATTATTTGCACGGCGGCATCTTAGATTTACATAAGCCTTATGTAGATGATATTATACTGGTGAGCTCCAAAGAATTGCCTATGAAAAGAGTGGCGGACCTGGTAGATGTGTGGTTTGACAGCGGTGCAATGCCTTACGCACAATGGGGTTTGCCGGACACTTCTTCAAATGAATTTGGTCCGCTTAGCACCGAAAACTTTTGGCAATACCATGCCGCCTCTCCAACTTCACCCATCAGCAGCAAAGGAGCCAACGGTGCCTTCCCGGCAGATTTTATTGCAGAAGGTGTAGACCAGACAAGAGGATGGTTTTACACATTACATGCGCTGGGTGTTTTGCTATTTGACAGTGTAGCTTATAAAACAGTGGTAAGCAATGGACTTGTTTTAGACAAGAATGGCAATAAAATGAGTAAACGCACCGGCAATGTGATCGATCCTTTTGAAACGATCAATACATTTGGCCCCGATGCTACCCGTTGGTACCTGATTACCAACGCATCTCCATGGGACAGTTTAAAATTTGATACAGAAGGCATTAAAGAAGTCCAAAAGAAATTCTTTGGTACACTCTACAATACCTACCAGTTTTTTGCACTCTACTCCAATGTAGATGGATTTAGTTTTAAAGAAACCTACGTTCCAATAAAGGAAAGGCCTGAAATTGACCAGTGGATTTTATCATCGCTCCATAGTTTAATTAAGTCAGTTCAGCAAAGTCTGGATGAATACGAGCCTACCCAGGCTGGCCGTGCAATTGAAGATTTTGTGGATGCACACCTGAGTAACTGGTACGTAAGACTTTGCCGTCGCCGGTTTTGGAAGGGTGAATATGAGCAGGATAAAATATCAGCTTATCAAACTTTATATGAGTGCCTTGAGACCTTAACCAGGTTAATGGCGCCGATTGCCCCCTTCTTTGCAGATTGGCTATTCTTGAATTTAAATAGTGTAACCAGCTGTTTTACAGCAGAATCGGTTCATCATACCGATTTTCCAACTGCAGACGAAACCTTAATAGACACAGATCTTGAAAAAAGGATGCAACTTGCACAGGATGCTTCGTCACTTATTTTGTCTTTACGCAAAAAAGTGAATATCAAAGTTCGCCAGCCACTACAGAAAGTGCTTATTCCGGCAATGGATGCTGCAATGGCTTTCAGAATAAAAAACGTTGAAGATATCATTAAGGCCGAAACCAATGTAAAAGAGGTAGACATTTTAGGTGCAGAAAATGATTTCATTCAGAAGAAAGCCAAAGCCAATTTTAAAAGCCTAGGTAAAAAACTGGGATCTAAAATGAAATGGGCTGCTGATGAAATAAGTAAATTTAGTAATGCAACGATAGATAAGGTCCTGGAAGGTGAGTACTTGCTAAATCCTGATCATTTACTAAATAATGAAGCACCTATCAATATTAACAATGAGGACCTGGAAGTTTCTACTGACGAAATTGCCGGGTATGAAGTTGCAAACAAAGGCGCTTTAACTGTTGCACTTGACATAACAATAACTGAAATACTGAAAAAAGAAGGCGATGCGAGGGAATTTGTTAATAAAATACAGAATATCCGCAAAGACAACGGTTTTGAGTTAACGGACCGGATAAATGTGTCAGTATTGGAAAATGAGGCTATCCAAGATTCATTAATTCAATTTAAAGATTATATTTGCGCCGAAATTCTGGCAGATTCGCTTGCTTTTTACCCCGAATTGGAAGAGGGATCCTTAATTGATGTGAATTATGCCGTGTTAAAAGTGAACGTACTTAAAAAAGCAACCTAGTATGGCAACAATAAAGCAGATTTCTTCGAAAGCAGGAAAAACAACAATTAAACCTGTTGTGAAAAATGTAGCAAAAGTAGTTAAAATCGTTCCCAAAAAAGCGGTTCAAGCTGTTAAGGTAGCAGCAGTAAAAAAAGCTGCCCCAAAAAAAGTTGCAAATAACTCTGTCGTAAAAAGTACAATCAAGCCTGTTGCAAAAAAAGCAGTTTCTAAAGCCGCCACGAAAAAAGCAGTAAAACCAGTAAATAAAAAGGCAGCCTTAAATCCCGTAATAACCAAAGTAGCCAAACCAGCTCCTAAACCTTTAAAGCCTGTGGGTAAGCTAGCCCCAAAAAAAGAAATTGAAGTTAAAAAAGTTGGAACACCAGCTCCTAAACCATTGACCAAAGTAGCTTTTGAAACAACAATTGTAGTCAAAAATGAGTCTACACCCGTTGAAAGAAAAGCAACCGCTAAACAAGTTGCAGTTAAAAACGTATCAATTAAAGCTGATAATCCAGCTAAAAAAATTATGGCAAAAAAAGACGAAGTTAAAAGTCCGGCGGCTATAGCCCCCACTAAAAAAGCAGTTTTACAAGTACCCGCTGCTGAAGTTAAGGCAAAAGATATCAAAGTGCCTGCACCAAAACCCGTAGTGAATCCAAAAATTACCACTAAAACAGTGCGTAAATACCAACCGGAATTTACAAAATCGGTTTTGGATAAAGCGCAAAGAGATCCTGGCGCACCTTCACAACGCTACAGTGATTCTGAGTTACAGGAATTTAGAGAGTTGATTCAACGCAAGTTAGAAGCCGCTAAAAAAGAACTATCCTACCTGCACGGTTTAATTACCCGTAAAGATGAAATGGGTGGAGATGAAGGTGATAACCGCTACATGACGATGGAAGACGGAAGTCTTAGCATGGAAAGAGAACAATTAAGTCAGATGGCTAGTCGCCAGATTACTTTTATTGACCATCTTGAAAAAGCAGTCATGCGCATTGAAAACAAAACCTACGGTATTTGCCGGGTGACTGGTAAACTGATCGATAAAGCACGTTTGCGTGCGGTGCCTCATGCTACTTTAAGTATAGAAGCAAAGATGTCGGGTAAATAATTTAAGCCTTTCATTAAGTAATAAAAAAAGAGAATGATGATCATTCTCTTTTTTTATTAAAATAACCCATATTTATTCCGTTTCCAATTTTCAGCAACTTCTCCTAAAAACTTACATTTGCGTTTACTCCATTTTATATGCAACTTATCCCCGTTAAAGACAACGAATCTGCCAAAAAATTCCTTCAGGTCCCGGTAGAATTATATAAAAATGATCCAAACTGGATTCGTCCGCTTGACAAGGACATCAACGACGTGTTTGACGAAAAAATAAATAAAGCCTTTCGCTTTGGCGAAATTGAACGCTGGATTTTAAAAGATGACCAAGGCCAATTGGTTGGCAGAATTGCAGCTTTCATAAACAAAAAATATAAAAACAAAGGCGATGATGTGCCGGTTGGTGGCATTGGCTTTTTTGAATGCATTAATGTTCAGGAAGCAGCCGACCTCTTGCTTGATAATGCAAAACATTGGTTGATACAAAAAGGCATGGAAGCAATGGATGGCCCGATTAATTTTGGTGAACGGGATAAATGGTGGGGTCTGGTTACTAAAGGATTCGATGAACCATTATACGGAATGAATTATAACCTGCCGTACTATGTGGCACTATTTGAAAACTATGGATTTAAACCCTTTTTTCACCAGGTATGTTTTGGGTTGCATCCAAAAGCACCGCTTGAAAAGAAGATTCATGACAGGCATGCCGTCTATGATAAAAACCCTGAGTTTTCCTCAAAACACATCAAAAAAGACCAGCTGGAGCAATTTGCCTTTGATTTTGCCACCGTGTATAACAAGGCATGGGCTGGCCACGGTGGTTTAAAACAAATGGCCAAAGAGCAGGTGCTCATTTTGTTTAAGAAGATGAAACCGGTAATGGATGAAAAGTTGATATGGTTTGCCTACCACAAGAATGAACCGATAGCCATGTTTGTCAACATTCCCGACTTAAACCAGTGGTTCAAATACCTGGATGGCAAATTTGATTTGTGGCACAAACTCAAATTTCTTTGGATTAAAAAATTTAAGCCAAATAAAAAATTCAGCGGAATTGTGTTTGGCGTAATTCCGGAGTGGCAGGGCAAAGGTGTGGATGCTTATATCATAGGGGAATCAGCTAAAGTGATACAGCAACCCGATGTTGCTTACACCCAATATGAAATGCAATGGATTGGAGATTTTAATCCAAAAATGATCAATGTGGCGGAAAGCCTGGGCGAAACTTTCCGAAGCAGGAACCTAACTACCTACCGCTATTTGTTCGACAGAGTAAAGGAGTTTAAAAGACATCCAATGCTGGCGTAATATGCAGGCATAATTTTATTTGCCACAACTGCAGGAATAGATACCCGGTAACTTTCCTCCAACATATTTGTGTGAATTCGACCATTCTTAACCCATTTTTTTAACCAACAATTTCAGCCAAAAGATTCAGTTGTTTGTTAACTTGCAGGTATCAGTTTAAATCAAAAAGCTTTCGCCCGATGGCGATTTTCATATGGATAAATTCATAGTTTCAGCACGTAAATATCGTCCCCAGATTTTTTCAACTGTGGTAGGTCAATCTCATATTACCACCACTTTAAAAAATGCAATCAAAAACAACCAATTGGCGCATGCTTTTTTATTTTGTGGACCAAGAGGTGTAGGTAAAACAACCTGCGCCAGAATTTTAGCAAAAACCATCAACTGCGAAAACCAAACTAAAGAAGGAGAAGCATGCAATACCT
>JBBQQP010000115.1:0-9235 GCA_038215675.1 Chitinophagales bacterium
AGCGAGTTGTAAGGACATTTGTAGATTTTAATTTTAATATATTTATAACTGGATTAAAAATTTATTTGTTGTTTCAAATACTAAACGGAACGAAAAACAGTTTATTTACTGGCTTTTGCATATACAGAACATAGTTGCCGGATGAAACAGAGGCAAGATAACTTTTAATACTGAAATTGCTATCATTTTGGGCCTAAAGAAAAGGTTCGGTATATTTGCAAAGCAAAAATAAAGATACAATCAAATAAACACCATTATTATGAAAAAGATTTTGTTATTTGCCATCATGTTAAGTGCAGGAGTTATGATTTTGTCGTCCTGCGGATCAAGCAGAAGAGGAACCGGTTGCCCCGGAACAGCAGGCATCATTCACTAAAAACAACCAATGAACTGGATAGATTTGACCAATGTGGCACAATTAGCTGAAATTAAAGAACATTCAAAAGTTAAACCTCAGCTAATTTTTAAACATAGTACCCGCTGCTCCATCAGTGGAGTTGCTAAAAGCCGCCTTGAAAGAAGTACTCCGCCCGAAAATGTGGATTTCTATTTTCTTGATCTGATCAAAAACAGGGATATTTCCAGCAAAATCGCCGAAGTATTTTCTGTATTTCACGAATCTCCTCAGGTGCTTTTGATCAAAAATGGTGAATGTATTTATGATGAAAGTCATTCGGGTATCAACATGGATGAAATTGAACAACAGGCGATGATCAATTAATCCGCATTTATTTCCTTGTTTGCTTTTCGTGCAATATTTACCAGCTGCCAGTAGGGTGGCTTATATTGTCTTTCTTTGATAAAATGTTCGCTCAACTGCTGGGTAGCCTTTCTTAATTTAACATACAGCGCTACAAAGTATTGGTTTTTCAATGCCTGTGTAGCACTCATGCCTTCTGGTATAATGGCAGGTTTTCCAAACAAATTATTCAACCCACACCACCCTTTTACCATCCTTACCACCGGTAACTGCAGGATTGAATATTTGATCTTCTTTCCTTTATCCGCTTCTTCCAACAACACATCCATTACCGCATTATCCAAATGATCTTTAAAAAGTGTTTCGGGGTTGCGCCATTCTGCTACAATGCTTAATTGAGGATCATACTCCAGGTCGGCGGGCATTTGCGTAACAAAATTTTCCACTCCAAAAGCATGCAACCAATTTACGACACCCTGCGATGAGATGGTGGATACACCTTGCCATAATTGAACACCGTTTTTACGGTAAGCATAAGAACCAACTTCCGAACAAAACATGGCAGAAGAATCTGCAAAATTCATTTTGAAATCATAGGGAATGTGTCGCTTTTTTGCTTCATCATAGGCGTATCTGGCTACCTTTTGTGGAAGCAATGAATCTTTTTTTAACTGAGGTAAATCGGCTCTGGGCCTCAGTACCATGAAACGCAGCTTTTTATCCTTTATGTATTGTTCGGCAGAAGCGATCGCAACACCTTTCTCAATGTGCGCTTCAATTAAATAAGGTGTATTTTCTTCATCTACATAAATTAATGCTACATGAGAAAAATTACCCGGATAATCGTTGCCCCTCGAAATCAAAGCAGATACTTCTGCCCCACCCCGTGAAACCAACAAGTCACCACTATGAACTTTGATACCAAAAATAGTGGTAGATGGTGTAGCTGAGGATTCGTCTTTTACCATCATGGCGGGATCAAATGAAAGACTATCCGTTTGCAACAAAACCTCTTCCACAGCGGCCCTCATTCCGTACAATTGCTGGTATAGATGATTGCGTACTTCTTTTCGATTGATGTCCCAATGCGTAGATTGAAGCTTTACGTTGCTGCGAATTTTATTGTACAGATTTACAAACGAATCCCGATGCGAAGGTTGAGCCGCAACCAGCGAAGCCAGGGAAAAAAAGTTATTGGAAATAGCGACGTAGTTTAAATCGGTAAAAGAGGTATTCGCCAGTTGAATTTTATTATACAACAATTCTTCAAGAGAAAATAAAACCTGGATCGCAGAGTCGATTTTTTCTTTGGGCTGAACCTGCGCATTTTTAAAATCATTCTCCAACTGAAGCCAGGCTGAATCCTTATTCCAGATAAAAGGCTTTTCCGTTGCCTTTAAAATGGTCGTATTATTTGAGTCTGGAATGAGTAGTAACAGGTAAAGTAGAGATAATCCGATCAATGTTTGAAGGAGCCGATTTTTAAGTTTTTTCATATTATTTAAAATGTGTACATCAGTTGGCAAATACCGATTAAGAAGTTCGTGATTTTTGGATAGCGCTACCTGGCACCGTGAAGTATTTAGCCATCAAAAAAACCGGTACAAAAAAGCGATGGACAGAACTTCGCCGGGCCGCCGGACGATGGCAAAACTATTTTATCCCAACTGCAACAAAAATGCCTTCAACAGTTCCCCGTCTGCATCTATTTTTGTGCTTTTCTTTTCCAACGTCAATTGTACCTTAATTGTTTCCGGTATCGGCACTGCTTCACCAATTACAGGCTCTACCACATCATAAAATTTTACGGGATGTGCGGTTTCCAACACCATTCCATTTTGCCCGGGATGTTGTGCCAAATATCGCTCTAAAGCCAGAAACCCAACAGCTCCATGCGGATCTAATAAATAATGATGCGATTGATAAACTGATTGCAACGTTGCCCTTGTTTCATCATCTGAAATACTGTAGCTGCTGAAAATATCCTGCAATGATTTAAACTCGTGGTGAAACAATTCCAGTATCCTGATGAAGTTACTTGGATTGCCAACATCCATTGCATTAGAGATCGTTGCCACTGCTTTTTTAGGTTGGTATTTTTCAGTAACCATAAAATCCGGCACCGCATCATTTGCGTTGCAGGCAGCAATAAAATGCTTTACCGGTAGCCCGGAAATATGCGCCAGAATACCTGCACAAATGTTCCCAAAATTGCCGCTTGGAACAGCTATCACCGGCGGATTTTTTTTATCTGCCCATTGCTTGTAGGCAAAGAAATAATACAATTGCTGCGGTAACCAACGGGCTACATTAATAGAATTAGCCGATGTAAGAAATAAATTTTCTTTGAGTGTTTCATCTGTAAATGCCTGCTTTACCATTTGCTGGCAATCATCAAAAGTACCGGCTACTTCCAGTGCATGAATATTTTTACCCAGCGTTGTCAGCTGTTTTTCCTGCACGGAACTTACTTTGCCGGAAGGATATAATATCACTACTTCAATTCCATCCACATCGTAGAAGCCATTGGCCACTGCACCGCCGGTATCCCCGGAAGTTGCCACCAGTACGGTCACCTTTTTGTTGGTAGCCATGAGCAAGGTATCATGGTTCACAAAATAGCCCAGGCATCTGCTCATAAACCGGGCGCCCACATCTTTAAAAGCCAATGTGGGGCCATGATACAATTCCAAAGAAGCAATACGATCTGTAATCGTAACCAGTGGTATGTCAAAGTTGATGGTTTCACGAACGATACTGCGTAACACCGCTTCAGGAATAGTATCGCCCACATAAGGCTGCATCACCAGAAAGGCAATTTCTTCGTTTGAGTATTCGGTAATATTCTCAAGCAGGTGTTTGGAAACTTCGGGGATTCTCTCCGGAAAATAAAGGCCTTTATCAGGCGCCTGTCCATTGATGGTAGCCTGTTTAAAATCTACCTCCGGCGACTGGTGATTGGTACTAAAATATTGCATTGAAATGGATAATTGATATTTTTTATAAAGCCGAATTCATTCTTAATTCTAAATTCTTAATCTAATTCATAACTCATAATTCACAATTCATAACTCATAATTCATAACTCATAACTCAGATCTCATCACTCATAACTCATCACTCATCACTCATCACTTATAATCCGCACGCCTGTCTTATTGATAGTAGTCACGTGCGTATGAAAATCCAAACCAATGCGGTTGTAAATTTCCTGCATCACTGCTTGTACTTTTATTGCGGTCGCCTCATCTATGCTTAGCATAAATATTGAAGGGCCCGAACCGGAAATGCCACCTCCCAATGCACCCGCTTCTTTACACTTGCTTTTTACTTCATCAAAGCCCGGGATTAAAATACTTCTTACCGGCTCAATGATTACATCTTCCAGTGAACGGCCGATCAAATCAAGATCATTGCTCATAAACCCTGCCACCAATCCAGCGATATTGCCCCATTGCCGGATGGCATCTTTTAGCAAAACTTCTTTCCTCAAAATTTGCCGGGCATCTTTGGTACGCACTTCTATTTGCGGATGCACAATCGTAACAAAAAGCTCAGGTGAAGGAATTGAAATAATATCAAGCGGAAGAATGCTGCGAATTAAGGTGATGCCGCCATAAATACAAGGCGCCACATTATCCGCATGTTTAATACCAGATGCAACTTTTTCACCAAACATTGCAAAACGTACGAGGTCTTTTTTTGAAAATAAATTACCTAGCAGATGATTGGCAGCTACTACAGAACCCGCTGCACTGGCTGCACTGGAACCAATGCCACTGCCGGGCTTTATACGCTTGTGAATGGTTACTTCAAAACCTACCGGTATGTCCAATTCATTGATCATCTCTATTAAGGGAGCCCCGGCTGTATTTTGCGCAGGGTCTGTCGGTAACGGATAGCCATCGGCACTGTGTACGATTATTTTCTTTTCATCCAATAATTTAATCTCCATCAAATCGTTGGGTTCGTTTAAGCACATCCCCAGTACATCAAATCCACACACGAGGTTTGCCACTGTGCCCGGTGCCAATACTTTTACAATCTTGTTAGCGGTAAGCCTGGGTGATTTAAGACTGACTGTTTTTAATTCCTGTGTAGTCAAATTCATATTTCAATTATTTAGGGGGCCTTCTTCCTCCTCCATCCGGGGAGTTTGGTGAGTCCTATATTCTTCCTGTTCTGATGATGTCTGCAAAAACGCCCGATGCAGTAATGTCTGCACCGGCACCAGCACCTTTAATTACCAGGGGCTGGTCAACATAACGGTCGGTGTAAAAAAGCACGATGTTATCCTTTCCATAAAGATGGTAAAAATCATGCTGCGGGTCAATGTGCTGCAAACCGACCGATGCTTTACCCTGATTGTAATTGGCAACAAACTTTAATTTTTTTCCGGTGGAGGCGGCTTGCTCATACAATTTCTTAAAGTGTGATTCATGCTGTTCCATAGACTCGTAAAAATCGGCCACAGATCCCTGCATACATTCTGGTGGCATAAATGAATTATTGACAATATCCTCCATCTCCATCATCTCGCCCACTTCACGGGATAGAATCATGATTTTACGCATCACATCTTTTCCGCTTAAATCTAGTCGTGGATCCGGTTCTGTATACCCTTCGTCCTGCGCCTGTTTTACGATCGATGCAAAACTTTTTTTACCATCATAGTTATTGAAAACAAAATTCAACGTACCGCTTAAAACGGCCTCCATCGTATGCACCTTGTCTCCACTGCGTAATAAATCGTTGAGAGAAACAATGATCGGCAAACTGGCACCTACGTTGGTTTCAAATAGAAATTGTGCATTGTATTCTGTAGATAATTTTTTAAGTTTTGTGTAATAAGGATAGCCGGATGAGCAGGCGATTTTATTACAAGCCACTACCGAAATACTTTTTTCAAGAAACTGATCATAGCAGGAAGCTACCAGTTCATTGGCGGTAACATCAGCAAATACGGCATTCCGTAGATTTTTTGCCAGGATGGCATCTATAAATTCCTGCATGTTCATTGCAGATCCGTTGGCCAGCAAATCTTTCCATTTATTCAAATCAATTCCCCCATCATTGAAAAGCATTTTTTTACTGTTGGCCAGCCCCACTACATTTATTCTCAAGTGCAATTTTTCCTGCAGGTATTTTTGTTGTTGTAAAATTTGCGCTACCAGTTTACTACCTACATTTCCCACACCCGCAATAAACAGATTCACTTCTTTGTAAACGGTTTCAAAAAATTCTTCATGCAATACATTGATTGCCTTCTTTACATCATGCGTAGATATTACAGCAGATATATTTCTTTCTGAAGAGCCTTGTGCAATGGCCCGTACGTTTACACCATTGCGGCCAAGATTGCCAAACATTTTACCGCTGATACCTGGATGGCTTTTCATATTATCGCCCACCAATGCTATAATCGCCAATTCCTTTTCTACGATAATCGGATCTACTTTTTTTGTTTCAATTTCATAATCAAAAGCCTCGTCGATGGCACGTTTTGCTTCATCTGCATTTACTGCATCAATACCCACACAAATAGAATGTTCAGAAGAGCTTTGTGTGATGAGAATAACATTGATCTTTTTAGCCGCCAGTGCTTCAAATAATCTTTTAGAAAAACCCGGAATGCCCACCATGCCGCTACCTTCCAGGCTTAACAGTGAAATGCTGTTGATGCTTGAAATTCCCCGGATGCTGTTGCCATTTAAATGGGATTCTTTTTGAATTACGGTACCCAAATCTTCGGGGGCAAATGTATTTTTAATCCAGGTAGGAATGCCCTTGCTGCTAACAGGTTGTATGGTGGGCGGGTAAATAACTTTAGCGCCAAAATGAGAAAGTTCCATCGCCTCCTGGTAGGATATCTGTGGTATAATTTTCACATTGGTTACCAATCTTGGATCAGCCGTCATCATACCAGAAACATCTGTCCAAATTTCCAGTACAGCTGCGTCCAATGCAGCCGCAATGATTGCCGCTGTATAATCAGAGCCACCCCGGCCCAAAGTGGTATTGGTTCCATTGTGATCAGACGAAATAAAGCCCGGTAAGATAAATAATTCAGCAGTAGCTGCGTTGAAAAAGTCACTTACTTTTTGATTGGTTGCAGCAAAATCTACTACTGCTGCTCCGAAGTTTGAATTGGTTATAATAATTTCCCTCGAGTCTTTCCAGTCGCTGTTTTCCATTTCTATTTTAAAGCGGGCCGCAATAATTGAAGAGGATAAAATTTCGCCGTAACTCACAATCCTATCCTTGGTGCGCTCAGACAATTCGCCTAATAAAAATATACCATTATAGATATCTTCAATTTCGTTGCACAAAGTTTTAACCATGCTCAATACACGGCTTTGTTGTGTAATCGGGATCAATTCCTTTACGGTTTGTAAATGGCGTTGCTCGGCCTCCAGTAATTTTTCTTTGTATGTTTCATTGCCTTCTGATGCCAGCTTACTGCACAGCAACAAAATATCCGTAATGCCACCCAAGGCTGATACGACAACGATTGTTTGACCCTTTTTTACTTTTTCGCTCACGATGGCGATCACCTTGTTTATATTCTCTGCGTTCTTAACCGAACTGCCTCCAAACTTTAAAACCTGCATGATTGTTTATTTGTGTGTAAATGTAAATAGTAAAAAGCAATATTATTTCTCTTGAAATGAAGCCTCTTGCCCAATGGTGATATAAAGTAGATAACCCTTAACGGGTAGTTGCAGTTATAAGTGTAACAGGAGCATATGCGACTGTTGGAGCTGCAGGATTTTTGCGGGAGATGGTATGTAAATTCAATTGAACCACTTTTAGATGGAGCTAAATTAGTTATTTAATTGTATTAGAGCCCAAGTATTTGAAAATTTTAAGGTATTTTCATGCTTTACTTGTGTTTGCTGCCAGCATTACCACATTTTATTAAAAAATTTTGAATTATGGATCATCAATCAACGAGGGGATTGCAGCATTTTAAAAATTTGATCGGACTTAAGTTTCAATTGTATAACAGTCTTTTCACCTCACTTCCCTTTCACCGAATTGAAAAAACCGGAATTTTATTGTCTCTTCTATTGAATAATTGTGAAGAGGGATATAAGAAAAAGCAAAGTCCAACCGAAATACTTGAAGATTTTTTTTCGAAACATACCACTTACAAGCAACCACAGGAAAGATTGGATTTGTTATTTCGTTTTATTCAATACATCGAACGGCAGGTTGTATTATTTGACGCACTGGAAGATGCAGGTTTTAAAGAAGTGCATGACATAGCCGGTGTTGGTACACTAAAACACCTTGAAAGCGAAGTTATAGGACAGCACAAAAGGGAAGAATTAAAAGAGAAGCTAAAAACCTTTGCAATCAGGCTGGTGCTTACTGCACATCCTACCCAATTTTATCCCGGGTCCGTATTGGGTATCATCAACGATCTATCCAATGCGCTGGCCGAAAACAATGCGGTACAAATCAATATGTATCTGCAGCAATTGGGCAAAACACCTTTCTTTAAAAAACAAAAACCAACACCCTACGATGAGGCCATGAACCTGATCTGGTACCTGGAGAATATATTTTATCCGGCGGCCGGAAGAATTATTTCTTTCATAAAAAATCAGTTTCCCGAAGCAGTGGACGATAAAAACCCAATCATTTACATGGGCTTTTGGCCTGGTGGCGACCGGGATGGCAACCCATTTGTAAAGGCGGCTACTACATTAAAAGTAGCCGATGCTCTAAGAGGCGGAATCATAAAATCATACTATCTTGAAATAAGACGAATCAGGCGCAGGCTCACGTTTGACGGGGTAGAATCTATTTTGATTGAGTTGGAAAAAGATATGTATAATAATATCTTTATTCCCGGGCAACGTACCCCTTTAGATAAAGCCAACATTTTAAATTCGCTCTTAAGAATAAAAGAGATCCTCATCTATAAGCACAACAGTTTATTCCTTCACCTGATTGATAACCTCATCAATAAAGTAAATGTTTTTGGGTTGCACTTTGCTTCGCTAGACGTTAGGCAGGAAAGTACGATACACAGCAATGTGCTGGCAGAGATTGCGACTAAATCGTTCGCTATTCCAACGGACTACGCAAATCTTTCTGCAGATGACAAAATCGAATTGTTAACCGGTATTGCAGCAACCGTTAGCGATGAACCATTTGAAAATGAATTAACCATCGATACCATTGAAACCATAAAAGCCATTAAATGTATCCAGGATTTTAATGGAGAGGCGGGTTGCAATAGGTACATCATCAGCCAATGTAATAGTGCTGTAAACGTATTGGAAGTATTTGGACTGTTTCTGTTATGTGGCTGGCAAAAAGAGACCATGAGCATAGATATCGTTCCTTTGTTTGAAACCGTAGATGACCTTCAACACGCAGCTGAAGTAATGCAAACATTGTACTCTAATGCTACTTACGACGCCCATCTAACCAGAAGAAATAAGCGTCAAACCATTATGCTTGGCTTTAGTGATGGCACAAAAGATGGTGGATACCTGATGGCGAACTGGAGTATCTACAAAG
>JBBQQP010000116.1:0-9234 GCA_038215675.1 Chitinophagales bacterium
GCAAAAGATCAAACAAATCAAAACATTTGAAATGGGTACCAACAACAGCCCGGAGGAACTGGCGCAGGGATATACCCATTGCTTCTTCTTAAGTTTTACGTCTGAAAAAGACAGGGCTATTTATTTACCCCATCCGGCGCATAAGGCTTTTGGTGATGTACTTCGGCCTATTTTAGATAAGGTGTTGGTGTTTGATTATTGGGCGGGAAAATAAAAGAAAACATTTACGTGAAACTTTTTCCTGGTGGTTGCCTATAGCAAGTTGTAAGATTCGAACGCATTTCTCTAACCAATTGTGGTTAGAGCAGGTCCTTTGATTTGATTCATTTTTTCTACATCTCCACCTCTTTTTTTTAATTTTTCAACCCTGCATGTTTAGTCTTTTTTTAAGTCCGATTTTGTATGTTTTAAAACTGGTGATTCCCGCATGGATCATTTTTCGTAGCGGGAAGGCATTTTATTTAAGGCATACCAAAAATCCGGTAGACTTCAAAAAAGAAGGGCTGCTTTTTCTGTTGGCAGTGTATGCAGGTTCGGTGATGGCAGTAACGATTGCCCCTGCAGCTATAGCTGGCTTTAATGATCCGGATGCAATCCGGCTAAACCTTGTGCCATTTATCAATACAGCCACTTCCTATTTAAAAGCTATGCATGATCACGATGATAAAGCATTGTTGCACGCACTAGAAAACATTATCGGCAATCTTATCCTATTGATTCCATTGGGTATTTTGTTACCGTGCATTTTTAAATCGGTGAGGTCCTTCAGGCTTGTTTTTTCCATTGGCATAGTTTGTTCCTTTTTGATTGAGTTTATACAATTTTTTCTCAGGCAGATTGGCACTTTTAGAACGGTAGATATCGACGATCTGATCTTGAATACAATTGGTGTTATTCTGGGATGGTTTATTTATGCAAAAATCGTTCAACGCTATTTTCCGGTATTGATGGTAAAGTAATTGTCAGGTGATATTTTTGTGTATTGTAAAATAGAATGTACTTCCTTCTCCGGGTTCGGATTCTACCCATATTTTACCATGGTGCAAGCCCACAATTTTGTGACAATGCGCAAGCCCGATCCCAGAACCTTCATATTCAGCCATGCCGTGCAAGCGCTGAAAAATCATGAATACTTTCTCCCTGAATTCGGGGGCAATACCAATACCATTGTCCTTGACAGAAAACTCCCAATGAGGTCCTTTATCACTTGCTGAAATGGTCACCGTTGGCCACACCTCTTTCTTCCTGAATTTAATTGCATTCACCAGCAGGTTTTGAAACAACAATTTCATTTCGGTAGCATATCCGTTTATTACTGGCAGTTCTTCAACTTTCACAATACCATTGGTTTCCTTTATTGCTACTTCAATATCCTGTAAAACTGTTTTCAACAGTTCGTTGCAATCAATGGAGCCCAGTTGTTTATTACTTCCGATTCGTGAAAACTGCAGGAGGTCATCAATTAAAACTTTCATTCTTTCTGAAGCATCCGTAATAAAATAAATGTACTTATCTGCCTGCTCATCCAGCATGCCCTGGTACTTTTTCTGCAGCAGTTTAATAAAGCTGGAAATGGTTCTCAATGGCTCTTTCAGGTCGTGCGATGCCACGTAAGCAAACTGTTCCATCTGCTGATTGCTGGCAACCAGCTTCTCATTGGCTTCATCTGCGTCAGCCCTTGATTTTTCTGCTTCTATGCGAGCACTCTTTTCTTCGGTATTTAATTTTACCAGTTGAGCTGTTTGTGCTTTGACCTGCTGTATTAATTTTATTTTTTGATTTTTAATATTTCTGAACCGGATGTCAATAATTAAAGCTGCCAGGCCGGCTAATGAAAGCAATAGTAGTAATAGAAACCACCATGTTTTCCAGAAAGGAGGCGTGATAACCAGCCGGATGGCGGTTCCTTGCTGGTTCCATACGCCATCATTGTTACTACCTTTTACTTTAAATGTGTACTTGCCTGGATCAAGGTTGGTATAAGTGGCCGACCGGTTGGTGCCAGCATAAATCCAGTCCTCATCAAACCCTTCCAGCTTGTAGGCATACTGGTTCTTTTCGCTGTAAGTAAAATTGAGTGCTGCAAATTCAAAACTGATTACGCTTTGTTTATAAAAAAGTGTGATAGATTCAGTTTCGGTGATGGTATTTTGAAGAACAGAATCTTTAGTGCCGGGTATCTGTGGTTTATTAAATACCTGAAAACCAGTAATGTACACCGGTGGTATAAACTGGTTTTCTTTCAAATCATCTGGTTTAAAAAAATTGAATCCGTTAGTACCTCCAAAAAACATATATCCCTCTTTGCTTACGAATGACGCACAATTTTTAAATTCTTTCCCCTGCAATCCGTCATCCGGGGTATAATTTCGGAATTTTTGCGTGCCGGGGTTAAATAACGAAATACCATTGATCGTACTTACCCAAAGGTTGCCCCGGCCATCCTCTTCTATACTTTGAATTGAGCTTGCCGGCAATCCTTCTGATTCTTTATAGGAAATAAGTTTGCCTTTTTTTATATCAAAAAGATCCAATCCACCTGCCGATGCAACCCAAATCCTACCCTGCTTATCTTCCATTATTTTGTTTACCTCATTGTGACTGATGCTTTCAAGATCGTTTGTACTATGCCGGTATTGGGTAAAATTTTTATTAGCTGCATCCAATATACAAAGCCCATCAGTTGTTCCGATCATAATATTGCCTGACTTATCCTGGGTAATACAATTGATGAAATCGCTGTTGAGCGATTGAGTGGCTGTAATTTGATGCCTGTAAACTTCAATCCGTTTGTACATACTGTCCAGTAAAAAAACACCACCGCCCCAGGTGCCTACCCAAAAATTGCCCGTCCGGTCTTTAAACAAACAATTCACTGATAGTTCAAATTCTTTGTCTTCGGGGTTTCTGATAGGAATATGGTGTCGTACCTTTTCTGCTTTGGTATCAAAAATATCCAGGCCTCCCCGGTGGTAGCCCAGTGCAAGTAAATCAACCCCTGCTTTAATTACTGTAATGATATAGTTGTTTTGAACAGAGTTCCTTTGTTTAGCATCGTGAGAAAAATGCGTAAAAAGGCGGTCGTTGATATTGAAGCGATTTAATCCGCCGCCATCCGTACCTATCCAAACATCCCCCCGGTCATCTCCTGTAATTGCCAGTACAGAAGGATTACTCAGACTATTGATTTTGCCGGGAACCTGCGTGTAGGTATTGAATTTTTTGCCAATCACCGGGAGTAAATTTGCCCCATTGGCCCAGGTACCGGCCCACATATTACCGATATCATCTTTATACAGTGCGTACACAGAATTATTACTCAGGCTCTGTGGATCTGTAAAATCATTTGAAATATGAGTGAACTGTTTTTGGATAGGATCAAAAACACTGATTCCGCCGTTTTCTGTTCCAATCCACAATAGATGGTTGTTATCCTCTGCAAAAGAAAGTACATCATTGTGGGCCAGGCTATTTTTATTGAAGGGTTCATTTTTATATTGAATGAAATGCCCGCTTCCGAATTCAAACAGGGCAATACCACTTCCAATGGTACCGATCCAAATATTGCCAGTGTGATCTTTGAAAACAGTTCTGATCCAATTGGTTTTAAGACCGCCAGCAACGGACGGGTTTTTTCTATACACGACAAATTGCTGTGTAGCCGGGTTAAAACTGTTCAGCCCATCCATGGTTGCAATCCAAATCAGCCCTGTATTATCTAAGGCCACCTGATAAATGAGATTGTTGCTTAAGCTGTTGCCGGTTTCGGGCTTGTGTGCAAATAATTGAAAAGTTTTATGCTGTTTGTTAAATAGATAAAGCCCACTGGTTGTACCCAGCCAAACATTATCATTGCTGCCAATTAAAACATCATTTACAATGATATCTCTTCCGGGACGGTAATGTTTAAATTCATCTTTTTTAGGGTCATAATTATCAAGCCCACTACCTGTACCTACCCAAATTAATCCATCCCGATCCTGCGCAATATCATACACAATATCGTTGCTAATGGTAGTGCTATTATTTACCTGATTTTTATATACATTGAAAGTATAGCCATCATATTTATTAAGCCCGCCATCTGTTGCAAACCACATAAAGCCTTTGTCATCTTTTAAAATGCTATTAACATGCCCCTGCGATAACCCCTCTTTTGTAGAGAGGTGAATAAAGGAAGGGGTAATAATCTGGGAAGAAGATTGCAGATACAATAACTGTAAGGCAACACAGAAAAAAAGCTGGTGAAAGTTCATAAATATTGTATAAAAACCAATTGAAATTTTTTGACCAATTCCGCAGGCCGTTATTGAACAGATCAGGCTACTACAAAATAAACCCTTTTACAGCCACAAAAGTGAGGATAATGCAGAATCGAAATAATTCGACATGGGTTTATCAATAAATCAACAGCACAACCAGCAATTTTTCTACACCACGATTTTGAAAGCAACCTTAAACACTACGAATTTTCTATGTATGTAACAAAAAAACCACAGCCTGCATTGCGTATCAATTCCACACCTTTAGTAGCAAAACCTCACTACCCAATATTGGATGGGCTACGGGGCGTGGCCGCGTTGATGGTAGTTGCCTTTCATGTTTGTGAAGCCAACGCCCCAATCGCTTTGAGCAAATGATCAACCATGGTTATCTTGCAGTAGACTTTTTCTTTTTGCTTTCCGGTTTTGTAATTGGTTATGCCTACGACGACCGCTGGCACAAAATGAGCACCAGCGATTTTTTTAAACGCAGGCTCATCCGGCAACAACCCATGGTAATTATGGGATCTGTTATTGGTGCCTTGTGTTTCTACTTTCAGGATTCTGTTTTGTGGCCCTTAATACATACCGTGCCGGTGTGGAAGATGCTGCTGATTATGGTGATTGGATGTACGCTGCTGCCGGTGCCGCCATCCATGGATAACCGGAGCTGGACGGAAATGCATCCGCTTGACTGCCCGGCCTGGTCGCTGCTGTTTGAATACATTGCCAATATTTTGTACGCATTGTTTGTAAGAAAATTTTCAAACACAGCATTGGCAATCCTGGTATTTGTGTCGGGTTGTGCATTGATACACTTTACAGTAACAGGCCCCAATGGAGATGCTATCGGTGGCTGGTCACTTGAACCCGTGCAGCTAAGCATAGGATTTACCCGTTTGATGTATCCCTTCTTTGCCGGTTTACTGCTGTCCCGAATAGCTAACCTTACCGATATTAAAAATGCTTTTCTTTGGTGCAGCTTATTAATTGTAATTGTATTGGCCCTACCAGGAATTGGCGGTAGTGAGCATTTGTGGGCCAATGGTTTATACGATTCATTGAGTATAATTTTCATATTTCCATTGATCGTATTTCTTGGAGCAAGCGGCGAAGTGAAAGGCAAATACAGTACAAAAGTGTGTAAATTTTTTGGTGATATCTCTTACCCGATCTATATCACACACTATCCTCTCATCTACATTTACACGGCATGGGTTTACAATAATAAAGTGCCGTTTGGAAAAGCATGGCCGTTTGGGCTCTTCACTTTGACAGCGGGTACCCTGCTTGCCTATGGATGTTTAAAATTATACGATGAACCGGTCAGGAAATGGTTAAATAAAAAAATGTTTCCGAAGAAGAAATAATCCAGCAGATCAACCCTTAAGCGCTAATTGCTGGAATGGTGACAAGTTCCAAAATTTCACAGAAAACCTGCGTCCCATCATTTACCTTGATGTGTGTAAAAATTAAGCAGATTCGCAGGGCGGACAAATACATTGTTGCAAGCTGATTCAATAACAATTTGAATACAATTAATATTGCCCGAATGTATTGCACGCCCAGCCAAACCCTGGCAAGTAGATATCATTTATAATCAGCGGATGGAGGCAGCTAACAATTAAAGGTAGCTGGAGGCATTAATGAATTCTGCAGGATTTCAAAAGATGCTCCGGATGACAGATGTTATTGCAGGCAACTTTTTAAAGCTACGTTTAATCAACATGATTGTTTGCTGGCAATCCCTTAAAATAATTTCATTCTCGCCGCTAATCAATAAAACTGGTATAAGCGATTTATTACATGTTTTATTAACTATATTTATTGCACACTTTACTTTTACCCAAAATCAACCAGTATGCAATTATCCATCACCAATCTCACAAAAACTTATCCCAACGGAGTACAGGCTTTAAAAGGAGTTGACCTTACCATTCAACAAGGCATGTTTGGACTGCTTGGCCCAAATGGTGCCGGCAAATCATCTTTAATGCGAACCATTGCCACCTTGCAGGAGGCCGATGGCGGTAGCATTTTTTTGGATGAAATGGATGTACTAAAAGAGAAGGAATCAGTTCGAAAAATACTTGGTTACCTTCCGCAGGAATTTGGGGTGTACCCAAAAATAAGCCCGGAAATGATGCTGGACCACATTGCCCAACTAAAAGGAATTGACAATTCAAAAGAAAGAAAGCAGGTAGTAGGCGCTTTGCTGGATCGGGTAAATTTATACGCCGACCGTAAAAAAAACCTGGGCAGTTTTTCAGGTGGTATGAAACAGCGCTTCGGTATCGCACAGGCATTGATTGGCAATCCTAAACTCATCATAGTAGATGAACCAACTGCAGGTTTGGACCCCGCAGAAAGAAATCGCTTTTACAACCTGTTAAGCGAATTGGGAGAAAATACGATCGTGATTTTATCAACGCATATTGTAGAAGATGTTAGAACGTTGTGCAGCGATTTTGCCATCATCTGCCAGGGCGAGGTACTGCGGCACGATGATCCGGACGAGGCAGTTAAAGAACTGGAAGGAACTATTTTTACCAAGGCAATCAGCAAAGCTGCCATTGAAGAATACCGAGATCAATACCGGGTTATATCCGTGCAAATGAAGGGCGGCAACCTCACCATCCGCATACATTCAGAAAGTGATCCGGGCAACGGGTTTATACCGGTACCTGCCGAACTGGAAGATGTATACTTCTACCAGATTTCCGGTAAAATGAATGTGATTACCCTCTAATTATTCATCCTTAAACTAACCTGTATGTTTTGGCAAATATTTTTATTTGAATTGAAATACCGCATCAAAAGACCCGCCACATGGATCTACTTTTTTGCATTCTTTTTATTGGGGTTTCTTTCTACCGGCACTGGTTCTACGCCTGCTACCGAAAAAGTAATGCACAATGCCCCCTGGGTAATGGCGAATGGCATCATTGTTTTTAGCATGATCGCTATGCTCATTTGTTCTGCAATCATGGGTGTTCCACTATACCGGGATATCGAGCACCAAACCCGTAATTATTTGTTTGCTTATCCCATTACTAAATTCGGCTATTTCTGGGGCAGATTTTTTGGCTCCTTTATATTCGTATTGCTGATTGGTACTGGCTTTAGCTGGGGCAGCATCGCAGGCGCAGCAGTAGGCCCGGCGCTTGGTTGGGTAGTACCGGAGCGAATTGGAAACTATGGACTTTGGAACTATTTTCAACCCTACTTTGCTTTTGCTATTGGTAATCTTTTATTGTCTTCTACTATCTTTTTTGCGCTGGTATCACTTACCAGGAATGTAAAAGTGATTTATAGTGCCAGTATTCTATTATTGATTGGCTATTTTCTTTCCAGCTTTTTGGTCAGTGATTTGGAGAAACGAGAGCTGGTGAAATTACTGGATCCATTTGCTGTAAATACTTTTTTGCTGGAGACGAGATTTTATACCCCATTTGAAAAAAACACACTGTTGATACCACTTACAAAAGTAGTTGTTCTCAACAGGGCCATCTGGCTGGGCATTGCTTTCCTTATTATGGGTTATGCCTATTGGCGTTTTAATTTTCAAAAATTTTTGGAGCCTGAGCGGGTTAAAACCTACAGAAATAAAAAAGAAAAAGCTTCAGAGCCTGCACCTGTACTCATCCGGAATGTACACCAGAACTTTGGCAGTCAGCAAACCAGGGCTATCTGGTGGAACCTGGTAAAGATTGAATTTTTAAACATTGTAAAAGACAATTATTTTAAAGCAATCCTCGGTGGTGGTGTACTTTTTTTATTAATTGATTTTTGGATTGGTAATACCTATTATAGTGTTGCAGATAAGCCACTCACCGTTTTTCTGATGGATTATAAGAACTACAACTATTCCATTTTTATTTTTATCATTCTGTTGTTTTACACAGGTGAGGCGGTGCATCGGGAAAGAAACACCCGCTATAATATTTTGAATGATGCCATGCCTGTTTCCAATACCGTTTTCTTTCTATCAAAATTATCTGCCCTGTTTGGTATCGCCTTTCTGTTATCCAACATTCCAATTGTGACAGGTGTAATTATACAAACCTTAAAGGGCTACACCCAATACAATTTTGGCATTTATTTTACAGAGATGTACCTGTTAAGTTTGCCGGGTTATCTGCAAATGGTATTGCTTTGTTTTGCGGTACACAGTATTATGAACAATAAGTTTGGCGGCCATGGTGTTGCCATGCTGATATGGATTACCATGTTTTTATTGAGGGCCTATGCCATGATGGATTATAACCTGTTGTTTTATTTTTATACACCCGGCTATATGTGGTCTGATATGAATGGGATTGGCCATTTTTTAACGCCGCAAAACTGGTTTAATTTTTATTGGCTTATGTTGGGTGCCCTGCTGGTGACACTCGCATTCCTTTTTTACCAGCGTGGTGTAACTGGTGGATTTAAAGAACGCTGGCGGGTAGCCATGCAACGCTTCAACGGATGGCCCCGGGCGTTGGTAACGCTTTTCTTTATTGCCTGGCTGGGTAGTGGTGCTTTCATTTATTACAATGTAAGCTATCTCAATAATTATTATACCGCTGCAGAAACCCGCAACCGCACTGCGATGTACGAAAAAACACTCAAAAAATATGAAGGATTGCCACAACCAAAAGTTACCACCGTACTGGTAAAGGCAGATATATTTCCGGATGAAAGAAGGGTTCAAATCTATGCCAAATTGTTTATGAAAAATAAATCCGGCGAACCGATCAATGCGCTGCATTTACTGGCGGAAGAAAATGTAGACTACAGTATTTTATATAATGGAAAATCGTTGGGCTACACCAGCCCGTTAGCGTATCCTTATTCGATATTCACCTTATTTAAAAAAGGAAAGGATACCATGAATTACCGGATTTACAATTTGCCTGCAACCCTGCAGCCTGGTGATACCGCTTTACTGGAAGTAAATTCTGCTATCAGCAATAATGGTTTTGTAAAT
>JBBQQP010000117.1:0-9230 GCA_038215675.1 Chitinophagales bacterium
GTCGCTGTTTGCCATTGGTATCAACAGGCGATCTCTTTATAGTTTTTGTTGTTTGCTGCCTAAAATTGCAAGTATAATTTTTACTAAACAATGATTAGAATCATGTTTTTTTGTACCATATTTTTAGTAAATAAGAAAGAAGAAACAAATATTTCTTCCCCGATTATTTTGATGTAAATGCATCCAGCAGATACATCACAGCTGCACCATCTTCGCCACTACAGGGATTATCGCCATTGCCTGAGAAATAGTTTGTTACACATTCAATCATAGGTTGTTGCACATGAGGCAAAATATCAAAATGATAACTTTCACTTTTGTCGCCAACTGTAAGCACCACAGGCAGGTTTTCAAAAACACTGAAACTTATTTTCCCATCGGCTCCCATGATTTCGCAGTAATCCCTTTCCTGCCTCGAAGCAGCATTAAAACACCAGGCACCACTAAACGCAACGCCATTCTTAAAAAGAATATTTCCAGCCACCATATCGTCTGCCTGGCCTACTGCAGACTGCACGAATGAAATACCCGTTGCCTTTTGAACCGGACCAAAAAAATGAAACATCAAATCCAGCTGGTGTGGCGCAATGTCATGAAACAAGCCACCACCCGAAATTGCAGGATCTACACGCCATGCCACTT
Organism: Chitinophagales bacterium; assembly: GCA_038215675.1. GTDB lineage: Bacteria > Bacteroidota > Bacteroidia > Chitinophagales > Chitinophagaceae > Ferruginibacter. The sequence goes on from JBBQQP010000117.1 coordinate 643, forward strand.
TGGGTAATTGTAACTCATCATTGGAAAGAGGCACCTTAAAATAATCGAGCCTTACGCAGCGGATCACTCCTATTGCATTTGAATCCAGCAATTGTTTTACTTTTTTAAATAGTGGCTGTGCCCGGCGATAATGTGCTACCGATAATTGTACGTTTTTTTCTGCAGCATAGCGGAACATCCGAACAGCAGCATCCTGATTAAGCGTCATCGGCTTCTCTACATAAACCGGCTTACCAGCATCAATCGCTGCAATGGTATATTCCTCATGTGAAGATGGAGGGGTTGCAATGTAAATCGCATTCACAGCCGGATCATTGATGAGTTTATTGGCATCACTATACCATGCAGGCACCTGGTGTCGCTCTGCATAATCTTTAGCCTTTTCGGCATCCCGGCGCATGACGGCCACCAAGGTTGAATTGTTTACCTTATTGAATGCTGGTCCGCTTTTAACTTCCGTAACATCACCACAACCAATGATGCCCCAGTTTATTTTCTTCATATTGATAAATTGTTACAATTCATTAACCAATATTGCTTTCCTAAACGGTTAAAGTGACTAGTATCAAAGGTTTCCAGCATGTGGCTAAAGAATAGCGTATTACCAACCATTTCAAAAAAACAATATTGATTTCAGCAATTTTAAAACCTATTCCTTACAATTCTTCTTCGTAAAAAAGCTTATAATATTTTCTCCCGTCTGCTTCCATCCCTTTTTCTATCAGGTGCTTACTACCATGAATGTACACATGAAAATTGCGATCCAATTTTAAAATACTTTTAAAAACCCTGGCCTGCTTTTTAACCGCCTGATTAGAGATATCAAATTCATTGTCGAGCACTACATTATTTTCGTTGGCATATTTATCTTTAAACTGGGTAAAATTATCAATCACTTCGCTGTGCTCAAATACATCCTGTAAAAAATCTTCTTCTGCAAAATGGTCGTGCTTTTTAAAATAATTGATGGACTTGTTGAGGTAATCAATTTTATCTGCTTTTGACAAATCGAATACCTCCGGCATTCTTTCCGTTACAAATTTCTTTGCCACGTCCAGGTAATCTTTGGTAAAATGAAAACTGTCCTGGCAACTGATCAGTTTCAAGAAATCATCCATCCAGTATTTAGCCTCTTTTGATTTGTTAATATTATCCAGCACCGTTACAATAAAATCACCTTCCTTTTTTGTATTGTAGATAATACAACCTTTATCAATCTGGTTGATATTGATACCGGCATCGAGTTCGTAATCGTATCCCTTATCTTCTTTTTGAAGTTTAATAAAAGTATCTTTCACCTCCGACTTATAGATTCCCAATGCATCAACGGTTTCGCCATTAAAAGTGCACCCGTTGAACCAGGTTACAAATAATTCGCCTGCATTAATATTCGGATGATCAGATTTATCATACAATGTTTTTGCAATCTTTTCTGCCACTTCTTCAAAACCAGCTGTCTCATTGAACAGTGCGGTGGCAAAACTTTTTATCTCGTTCAGTTCTATTTCTGTTGGATGGTAAAAATTATAAAACTCAGCCACTTTTCTGAATGGTTCGATAAAGTATTTTAGAAAGCTTTCTTCCTCCGCTTCGTTAAAATTGCTGATGCTATTTTTTGAAATGTACACTCCCTCCTCTTTGCTCTTATTACCCACAAAATGGATCGCCATTTTTTGTAAAGAAACTGTTGAAAAATCGATCATGATCTGGTAACGAATTATTGAGTTTTTACTTTTGAACCGGCGCAAAAATAAAAGATTAAAACTGATCTCCATCAAAGCGTACTATAAATTGGACCGATACTAGTCAAATACAAATAAAATACTTCGCTAATTATAAACACAGTGAATCCGTTGTTAACCAGGCAAAACGCATTCTATTGAAAAAGCATTCCATTAAAAAGCTATATCCGGGTAAACTGAAACAATTGGTGGTTGTGAATGAAAGTAGTAATAAAATACAACTATGATAAACATGGGCAGTTCAACAGTGGAAAGCAACAAAATAACAAATGCCTTTTCAACTATTATCGCATAGTTGAAGAGAAATTTATCCTTTTGTAGAAATAGAAATGCTGCCAATATCTATACCTTTTTAACGGAAAGAAACTGGCAGCATCCAATTAAATAAAAAAATATTTTAATCTAAATACAATCCATGAAAAACTCGTCCAACATTAACAAAACCGGATCACTACAATCACATTCATAGCTTAGTGGACTTATAAAACTCTAAAAGAAAGAAAAATAAATTAATAACGATTGCGATCATTATTGTAGCCACCTGGTTTGTTGTATCCACCTCCACTGCCGCCCGGTCTATTACCACCTGGCCTGTTTCCCGGACCACCCGGACCACCTGGTCTTGGGGCTGAACTGCGTTCTTCGGCTTCTTTCACTACCAATGGCTTTTTACCAAGGGAAATATCATTCATACTCTCAATGGCGTCTTTTGCTTCTGCACTATTGGGCATTTCTAAAAATGCGAACCCCTTACTTTTTCCTGTTTCTTTATCAATCGCTACTTTGGCTGAAGTTACTGTCCCAAATTTTTCAAATATTTCTTCCAGTTCCGCATCATCCAGATCATAGGGTAAACCTGCTACAAAAATTTTCATCTTATTATATTTTATGTAAATGTACAGAACTTATCCTTGTTATTGCATAGTTGCAACGTCAAATAATTATCTCCATTTTTAATAACACGAATTTACAAGCCGATCATGCCTCCGGTAACCGAACAATGCTGCCACTTTAATAAAAATGATCCGTTAAAATCAGAAAAACATAGGTAGAAAGTACCAATTGCGGCCTACCCTACTTAAAATTTATTTAAGCGCTTTCAATACTTCCAGGAGCGGATCACTAAGATTGCCAAAAAAAGAAACTCCTGCGGCGCCATTTTGCATGGCCAGCATGATCCCGTTTTTAATTTCATCCTCATTTTTAAAATCCGGCATATACAAACCGGCATACAAGGGAAATTTACCGCCAATACCTTTTACCCCTTCCGCTACCGCATCTCCTATCCAGGATATATCTTCTCTGTAAAAACCATGATAAATCATCGGGCAAACAGCATCGAGGTTCCAGTTAGTCCAGTCTTGCCGAACGATCCTTTTGGCTATTTCAGGAGTTGGAAAAACTGCGGCTGTAATGGGCTTTTTAAAGGTATGTGCAACCGCCGATAAACGATTTACAATTTTGGTAATGTTATCATACCGGAATTTTCGCCACGATGGACTTTGGTCGGGATGCTTAATGCCAAGTGGATCAATTCCTTTTTGCTGTTTGAATGATTCCCGGCACATATCACAATAACAAAAATCATATTCAGGCAATTCCTTATTCTGCTCGATGCCGTAATTTTCCCACAAATTTACTGGTAATATTACATCGCAATACCTTACGTAATCCAGGTGAATGCCATCCACATAGTCTTTACCGAGCATATCCCTGACCTCTGTTTCAAGATATTGATACACTTCTTCCTTAGAGGGGCAAAGCCATCGGTAATAATTGACATACGGGGGTTTAACAGCACATGATTCGCCTTTTCTATTTACGGCATACCATTCGGGGTGTGCCTCCAGCAAATTCTTTTCGCCCCGGTTCATCGTCCATATCCAGCGGTGGGCTTCTATTTTATTTTTCTTTGCAATACGAAAATGCTTTTCGCTATCACCTTCAAAAAAGATACCCCGGATACCTGCATCATGATATTTGGCATAGAGCCCCTGGAGCGCTTCTTCTGTATCCTTCGGATTTGGATTTACCCATACCCAATGCTTCTTTTTACTTTTATTCTTTTTCAAATTACCTCCCTCGCCGGCAGCGGATACGAGCGGTAATTGCGTAGTAGCAAAACCAGCTACCAATACCGACTTTAAAAATTGTCTTTTATTTATCATGGGCTTAAAATTTTATTGATTTTACCTTCCTGATTTATTTGCCAACTTTCATTGTCGGATGATGAATGTATAACTGCTTTATACTGGCTGCTATTGGCTTCGAGTGATACCGTACAATGTATGTCAGTCTGCTCAATAACCGCAGGGAAATTTAGTTGACTCAATTCGGATGCATAGTGACGATGTTGTTGCCTGTATTGCTGCTGCTTATAGTACAACAACCATAAATATTTTTTATACTTCTCGGCAACCGGAAGTGTGACATCGATTGGTGGAGTGCCGGCTTTTTGCGTACTGAAATGGAGGTAACCCCAGCGTTCGGGCAAATGCATATTTACCACGCCCTGGGGCGACCAAACCCAATTGTGCTCGGGTAGCGGGCGCCTGGTAACTGAATCCGTTTTTTTAACGTACTTACCTTTTATAATATCCGTATCCCATTGCACCCGCGAAAAATTAATGCGCCACATAGACTCTTTCCCAGGGACCTGTATGCTATTTCCGAAACTCAATGATCGTAAAGGGATGGCCATTTCCACCAACCATTCCTGATCAAGGCCTTTTGAAGAATTGACCTTGCCCTTCGCGGATATGGCAGATTTTAAATTCTGTACATTCCAGTTAATTAAAATTGGTCCACCATTGCGATAGGGCTTTACTAAAAAAAGATCGAAGATAGTGTTGATGGCATTTACTTCTATTTCAAAATAATTGTGCGTATCGCCATCCGGATCAATAAAAATCTCAAAATCATTGTCGTAAAAAACCACTGCATCATGCTGTTTCACATTGGCCCAGATATTGGGCTCTTCCAATTCCGCAGCGATGTAAATATTTTGAGCATCCCATAATAATTTAAACCGGGTTTTGTGCGCAGGCACCGCTTTTTTATCACCTTCAATATCTATAAAATAATCTGACCAAGGGGCCGCATCCCAGGAGGCTTCTTTTAGTTTCCCGTCTATCCGGATATCGCCATCCGGCTGGTAAGCTGTGTATTGTCGTGGGGTAGTAAACAAATGCTCATACCCAGTAAAAATATCCTGTGCCTGCGTTGGAGCACCAATCAATAAAACGATAAAAGTTGCAATAAAAACATTAAAAAATTTCAAATCCGATGCGTATTTAATTGCTGAAAAATATTTACAACGTCCATCTAAAACATCTACTTGAAAAATAAATTTTACCAAAACAAACTTTAAAATAGTCCTCCAGATAAACTATGTGAATTCTGTCATCAGGATGATTTAAATATCCACGCCGATTCACCCAAGAAGCCCGTTGGTAGCAGGAAAGCTTCCCCACGCCCCGCCAAAGAAGGGCTTTCAAGAGGCTTAAATTTTTAAGCCTATTCTCTTTCCGCTGTGTGTCATACCTCTTGAATTAGCTATTTATATTTCAGTTAAACTTCATTTACGTCGCATTCTTCTATCGAATACCGATATTGAACTTTTCCCAAATAATATAAAATCCCCGTAGCTGCGATTTAAATGTCATTTCCACCAGCAGTCTCCTAGAACCTCCCTTCGGGGGCAGGGGGCTTTTAAAATTGCTTCTACCCATTCAAAGCATGCCATTCCGTTTCCAACATACTCATTTCAATCATACTCCACCATTCATTTTTAACCCAAAGTATATCCCGGTGGATGCCTTCAGATTTAAGACCAGCCTTTTCGTAACAACGGATGGCGGAAGCATTGTTTTGATAAACCCCCAGACTTACCCGATGTAATTTCAAGTCTTCAAAAGCTATTTTCAACGCTGCTTTAATCATCCCCTGGCAATAGCCTTTTCCTTGCTGTGCGGTATCCCCAATCAATACCCGTGTGATGCGTGCTGACCGGTTTTTCCAGCTAATACCGCCCAGCGAAATATGTCCGACTGATGTACCAAATTCATCCGTGGCCTTGTAAATAAAAGCATCGGATTCATTGATGACATTGGTGTTCCTGATATACCAATCCAGGCTTTTGGACGACAGCGGAAAACTGAACAGACTCCCTGCCCAGTTGGTCAATATCTCTTCATCATGAATCCATTCTATTAGCTGATTAAAATCGACTTTTTTAAATTCCACTAATTCAATCATATATCCGGCTTGTTTACAAATTTTTTAAAGATCAGCGAATGTAGCATTCAAAAAACAATGTCGGACAAAAATAGCCCGTTTAATAAAAATTTCATCAGCTTAAAAAATATCAGCAGTAAACTTTAAGTTTTGCATATTTCTAATTGATTGTTTTCAAAATTTTTAAAAATCTACAACCTTGTAGATGATTTCGTTGAAATACCACTCGCTTTTAGTATGGCTTTAAACCCTGCGCCAGCATTTAAGACAAGTAATCAAACTTAAAGTAGAAAAACATTTTCAACTATCTTGTAGCAAAAATAATATTCATGAAAAAACTGGCACTCGCTTTTTTTACATTCAGCTCTCTTGCGGCCATTGCTCAAAATGCCCCACTTAGAAAACAAGTAAGCCTGGCAGCAGATCAATTAGAACAAAAAATGATTGCATGGAGAAGAGATTTCCATGCACACCCGGAATTGGGTAACCAGGAAATAAGAACAGCAGACATCATTGCAAAACATTTGAAGGCATTGGGGATGGAAGTAAAAACCGGTGTGGCACACACCGGTGTGGTAGCGATTTTACATGGTGACAAACCCGGACCGGTAGTAGCTTTACGTGCCGATATGGATGGCCTACCGGTGATTGAGAGAACACCGCTACCGTTTGCTTCCAAAGTAAAAGTGCAATACAACGGAAAAGAATCCGGTGTGATGCATGCATGCGGGCATGATACGCACATGGCCATGCTGATGGCTGCCGCAGAAATTTTATCTGGTATGAAAAAAGACTTAAAAGGCACGGTGAAATTTATTTTTCAACCGGCAGAAGAAGGCGTTCCCCGTGGAGAAGAAGGCGGTGCAGAAATGATGGTAAAGGAAGGCGTAATGGAAAGCCCAGCGGTAGATGCAGTATTTGGATTACATATCAATTCCCAAACAGAAGTAGGTAAAATCACGTATCGCCCGGGCGGTTTTTATGCAAGCATCAACGATCTTAAAATCATTGTAAAAGGCCGTTCAGCGCATGGGGCATATCCCTGGTCGTCTATTGATCCGATTGTAGCCTCGGCACAAATTATCAATAATTTACAGTCCATCATCAGCCGCAATTTAAATGTTTCCGAAAACGCAGGCGTGGTAACCATCGGCGCCATCAACGGCGGAAACCGCAGCAATATCATTCCCGAACAGGTTGAAATGCTGGGTACCATTCGTGCCCTGAATGATGCAGATGAAAAAATGCTGATTGAGAGAGTAAAACAGGTAGCCACCAAAACCGCAGAGAGCGCCGGTGCTGCAGCAGAAGTAATAATTCCTTATAGTTCGCACTACCCGGTTACTTTTAATGATGTGCCGCTTACTGAAAAAATGCTATCCTCTTTACAACAATCTGCCGGTGCAGAAAATGTGCGCATAATTCCGCCACATACAGGTGCGGAAGATTTTTCTTTTTATCAACAAAAGGCTCCCGGATTATTTTTTAACCTGGGCGGAATGCCCAAAGGTGGGGACCCAAAAACAGCTCCCTCTCACCATACGCCTGATTTTTTGATTGATGAAAGTGGTCTAAAGTTAGGTGCCGTAACGCTTGCAAACCTTGCGATAGATTATATGGACATGAGCCAGCAAAAAACCAAAAAGAAATAAATATTATTGCTCAAAATAGAGATGATCATGGTTGATACATTTAGGATTGAAGGATGCCTTGCAAAAAGGGCATTCGTTATTACAATTCTTATAGGCAGCAATGGTCATCTCTTTTAAACAGACTCCACAGAGGATTGCAGATGTTTCATAAAAGGAAGCTTTTTCCCACACCTCCGCAGCATGTGTGGCTTCCTCCTGGTGGCAGTAGTAACAGGGATAATACTGATTACAGCATTTAAATTTAATCGCAATTATATCCAATGTACTTTGGTAATGTACGCAGCGGGTTTGCTTATCTACCAACTTGCCTTTTACAAAAATATGGTCGTCGAAATTGTGCATTGCAGGTATGCTTTGATGAGCCCTTATTCAATAACAGGTACTTCGATTCAAAAAGAGCAGGCAACCAATTCGATTGTGTTGGTTGAAAAGCATAAAAGCCTTTACACTCAGGTATAAACGAATGACACTGATCAATGAATTACCCGGTTTGGTTTTATTGGCGTGCAGTGTTCAGTCAGGATTTCAACTTTACCATTTACTTTAATTATTGTAAGGCTGCACCGTTGTATTTCATCAAACGGCACACCAACGTAAGTTCCCTTTCCAACCCATTTTGTACTTACCACCGCTGTATTTTCAAACAGCTCCACAAAATAATGCGACCGTTCAAAAGTTTCTAATGAATAACTAGGCGAACCAGCAGTTTGCACCAGGTTTTCTCTGGCAAATATTCCGCCCGATTGCGTAAAATAAATATATGACGGAGCCAAAACAGAATCCACTTTTTTTAAATTTTTATTTTTCCATCCATCATCAAAACTTTTTATTACAGCAATTACTTCTTCTCTTGTAAGCGGTGCTTGCGTTTTAGTACAGGAAACAAAACAGAGCAGCGTTAAAAACAGAATATTGAATAAAACTTTCATAAGATGCAAATATAATTCAGTACGGTTAA
>JBBQQP010000118.1:0-9225 GCA_038215675.1 Chitinophagales bacterium
TATAAATATCTTGCAATTTGAAAAGCGTTGAAATTTTTAGGGAAATGATCCTCCAGATATTGGTGTAGCTTTTTTGCTTTATGTTGCTGCAACATAAATGCAACAACAGTGCCCGCAATCATGAGCATAAAATAATATCCCAGGAATTCAGGGCCAGACGATTTAAATAAGTTGGTTACTAAAACAAACAGTATCGTAAGTGTCGCAAATACTAAAACGACTCTATTGAAAAAATCTTTATCATAAATTTCAAAGTCAACCTGAGTTTTCACTACATTATTTTCCGGCCATATGGCCGCAGGTGGCGTAGTTTCAAAAACTTCCTTGTATATCGATAAAGTTTGCTGGTACCACTCGGAATGTTTTGTTTGCTCTTTCTTACCGCCTTTAGCAGGATGATGGTGGATGTCTTTTTGCAAAGTGTTTTTACAAAAGTTGATCCAGTAATTGGTTGTAAAAGTCAAATGTAGATGCCATACTTTATCAACCGTTTCAGAAGGAGATGCACCATTGGGTGAAATGCAACAGAGGAAAATAAACTTTCGGTATTCCTCAATAGCATCGTTTGTAAAACTGATGGACCAATTATTTTCTTTTTGTAATTTTTTGGAAAAGGGAAAATCAGATTCCGGGTCATCAAAGGCGAAGGTTCGGATATTTTCCCACAGTGTTATCTGTAAGGGATTATTCATTTTTCACAAAGCTGGTTTAAAAAGTAAGAATTTCCTTAAATTCAACATTAACTAATTGTTTTATTTTTCAGTAAGCTGCACCGTTTTTCTGCCCGTTTTCAATTGATAGCTACCGCCTACTTTCAACGCATAATTTTCCTTTTCATGACTTACCGGAAAGTGAAAACAAATCGGGTAATCATAGTCTTTTACAAGGTCGTTGATCACTTCTTCAATCGTTTTTCCAAATGGTCTTTCCGTATCTTTTACATCTGTGAAACCTCCAATGATTAATCCTGCAAGTCCATCCAGTTTGCCACTTCTTTTTAGCTGATAAAGCATGCGGTCGGTGCTATAAATCAATTCGCCGATATCTTCTATAAATAAAATTTTATTGGTGGTTTTAAGGTCGGACGGGGTACCAATAAGGTGTACCAACAATGATAGATTTCCGCCAATCAATTCCCCCGTTGCAGTACCTTGTTTGTTAAACGGATGCGCCGCACATTTATAGTTTGTTTTTTTTCCGAGGATGGCTTTATGCAGGGATGTGATGTATTCGTTTTTAAAACCATCGTCATTAAAGGCGGCGGCCATGGGTGCATGTAGGGTTGCAATTTTATGTTTTGAATAAATATGTGCATGTAAAACGGTGATGTCGCTAAAGCCGATGATCCATTTTGGTTTCTTTTTAAAGCGGGTAAAATCCAATTGATCAATGATACGGCCAACACCATAACCTCCACGCCCGCACAAGATGGCATGGATGCTGTCATCATCCAGCATGGCCTGCAATTCATTCAGCCGTTCTTCATCTGTTCCGGAAAAATAAGTAGTAGAATGACTGCCCAGTGTTTTGCCAACCATCACATCAAAGCCCCATGTTTGCAGGGTTTCAATACAGGTCTGCGCTTTTTCTTTGGCCATGTAGCCGGCAGGGCAGGTAATGCCAATAGTATCGCCTTTTTTTAGGTAGGGAGGAGTTTTTATCATAAGCCGTTTAATATTTGTTCAAAATCTAAGTTAGTAATAATCTGGTTGAAATTTTTTCTTTTAAGGCCTCATAAAAGTTTTAAATCGCCGGTCCAAAAAAGTCCTTCCAGCAAGATTGTAAGCGCTATATATTGCGTATCCTTTTTATCAATCGAGTAGGTGAGTTGTTCGGCTACTTTTAAAATAGCAGGACTATATTTCTCTACATCAAAAATTGAAATGATTGTTTCAAGTAGCAATATGGATTCTGCAATAGTGAATTCTGAATGATGCGAATGTGCAAGGATTGCATTCTTTTTTGATAGAACTTCTTCAAATACTAATACTGGTGCCACAAAATCTACTTTCTCATCATCATTAAATATAAAAGAGCTTCTTTTCGGGAAGGATTAATTAGTGTGGAAATAATAACACTTGCATCAACGATTATTGTCATTGCAACTTGTGCTGTTTCTTGAATTTTTTCCATGCTGCAGCAGTAACCTCGTCTGCAAGTTCAGTTATTTTCTTTTCTGGGACTTTCTTAGGTGCATCTTTATTAATCTCTAAAAACGGGGCATAGTTTTCAAGATTCTTTATTCCTGCCGCCCCACAATTTTTAGAAATTCTGATGGGTACAAAGTCTTTGTCAATTGCTTCTGTTGCCATGGTGTTGTGTTTTACCAAATGTACGAAATACTTAGATTGATTTTAGGGAGGTGGCATCTGCATTTACTTCGAGCTTATGCCTTACACCGCACTTTAGCGCAAAATTATTTTTCTGATGGCCAACCGGAAAATCAAAGCAAACCGGATATTGATAATTGGATACTTTTTCTAGTACAATCTCTTCCAGTGTTTTTCCAAACTCTTCTCCGGTATCATCTTTTTTTATCTTAAATCCGCCTACAATCAACCCTGCCAGTGATGACAGCTTTCCGCTTCTTTTCAGATTCCAAAACATGCGGTCAATACTATATAAATATTCGCCGGTGTCTTCTACAAATAATATTTTATTTTTTGTAACAAGGTCGCTGCTGCTGCCTGCCATTGATTCCAGCGTCTTTAAGTTGCCACCCACCAATACACCGGTGACTTTGCCGGTTCTGTTTTTTGAATTTGATGGGGCACTATAATTCATCTCTTCGCCTGATAAACATTGCCGGATACTTTCGATGGTTTCTTTTTGAATAGGTTCTGCATTGTTCCAGTCAGAAGGAAAACTATTGCACATTTTTGAGTGGATGGATGCAATACCATAATTGTGGTTCACGTGGCTATGGATCACTGTTATATCGCTAAATCCAATGATCCATTTTGGATGTAAGGCAAATTTTTTAAAATCAATTTGATCGATGATTCTAACTGCTCCGTACCCGCCTCTTGCGCATAAAATAGCTTTGATTTTTTTGTCATCGAGCATCTGATGAAAATCATTCAACCTTTCATCATCCGTTCCGCCAAAAGTAAAATCTCTTTTAGACACAGTACTGCCAATGCTAATTTTAAATCCCCATTCTGTTAATTTAGCCACAGCCGGTTGTAACTCTTCCAGTGTAATAAAACCAGCCGGACATGTGATACCAATGGTATCACCCTTTTTTAAATAAGGGGGAATTATTGGAGCGCCATCCGGCTCTTCCAATAACTGCAATTTACCAGTAGCAGAGAACGCAACAGCCGTTGGAAATATACCTGAAAGAAAGTTCTTACGATTCATACCTTAGTTAAAATATTCGTGCCTTTAATTCGTGAAATTCGTTCAAAATAATTCGTGAAATTACTGCAAAAAATATTCGTATAATTTATCTAACATTCAAAACTCATTCCTTTTTTTAAAGTCTTTTCTTATTTGCGCAAACCAGACTTATAGAAACAGGTCGCCTTTTGTGTACCAACTATTTCCCGTTGAAAAATTCCTTTGATGAGTTTCGGATATGGAATGGCATAATAAAAGTTTTGCAGCTCCGGCATGGTAAATTTATCGTATAAAAGACGGTAGCCCATCGGCAGGCTGCCGTAAGCACGGATAGTAGAAAAAGCAATAGAGAGTTGTATCCACTGGTTGAAATAAACGAAATGAAGCAGTAAAAGTCAAAGCGGATAAATCTTTAATCCCCAATAGCGTTATTTTTTGTTTGTTTGGGTATTGTACTTCCTTTAGGTAAATTTGCAGCGTTTATGCTTTAGATGAGTAATTGAGGATGACTATGTTCAATGAAACGTATTTACTTTTTTGTCACTAAATCTTTTAAACCGTAAACAACATTGCATTTTTTAAAGGCTGGTTATTTCAAATTGCAGGTGTTCAAAATTGATACGCTGTAAAAGAGTACGATCCCAAATGACGGGATAAACTGCCACTAAAGCTTAATAGAAATACTAAAGCTGAGGACAAAAATATTTTCATGACAGATCCAAACAGATATTGAATTACTTCTGCGCTGCCTTATGCCAACGGGCCTAAACACATCGGGCATCTGGCTGGTGCGTATTTGCCGGCAGATATTTATGTGCGTTATTTAAGGGCAAAGAAAGCGGATGTGGTATACGTGTGCGGCAGCGATGAGCATGGTGCAGCCATTACCATACAGGCGATGAAAGAGCATACAACCCCACGTGCCATTGTAGATAAATACCATGCGATGCTGAAAAGCAATATGGCGGATCTTGGAATTTCCTTTGATATCTATCACCGCACTACTGAACCCATTCATCATGAAACTGCGCAGGAATTTTTTACGATGTTGAATGATAACGGTGATTTGGAAGTGAAGGAAACGGAGCAATATTTTGATGCCGAAGCCAACACATTTTTGGCTGACCGCTATATCATAGGAACCTGCCCGGTTTGTGGCAATGAAAATGCCTACGGCGATCAATGTGAAAAATGCGGAACATCCTTAAGTCCGGATGAACTGATTAATCCACGCAGCACCTTAAGTGGTAACGTACCAATAAAAAAATTAACGCAGCACTGGTACCTGCCACTGAACAGGCATGAGGATTTTCTGCGTAAATGGATACTCGAAGATCATAAAAGCGACTGGAAGCCAAACGTATTGGGACAGGTGAAAAGCTGGCTGGATATCGGTTTGCAACCAAGGGCAGTGACAAGGGATTTGGATTGGGGGATAAAAGTGCCAGGCCCCCCCGCCCCCCAAGGGGGGATATTGGAGCCTAATGATACAGCCTCCCCAAACCCCTCCGAAGGAGGGGCTTTAGACCCTGATGAATGGGAAGTGAATAATGCTTATCATAAGGCCGACCCGATTACGTACGGGCTTTTAAAGGGTTTTGTTGAAGAACATAGAAGCAATCCTACCAATGCTGAGAATATTTTATGGCAAATTCTGCGGGGTAAAAAGCTCGATGGATTTAAATTCAGACGTCAGCATATCATAGGGGATTTTATTGCCGATTTCGTTTGTTTAACGAAAAGATTAATCATAGAAGTGGATGGGCTGATTCACCAAACGCCGGAAAACATCATCAGTGATTCGGAAAGGACTGTTGAGTTAAATAGATTGGGCTTTGAGGTAATTCGGTTTTCAAATGAAGAGGTAACCGGCAATACCGATAATGTTTTAAATAAGATACTTCACCAGCTGAACGAAAAGAGCGGAGCATTATCAGGCTCCAAGAACCCCCCTTCGGGGGGCGGTGGGGCCGGAAAGGTTCTCTACGTCTGGTTCGACGCCCCTATTGGTTACATCAGCGCAACCAAACAATGGGCGATTGACAATAACAAAGATTGGCGGCCATATTGGTACAATGAAGATACCAAGCTGGTGCATTTTATAGGCAAGGATAATATTGTTTTTCACGCCATTATTTTTCCGGTAATGCTAAAGCTACATGGCAATATCTTGCCGGAAAATGTACCGAGCAACGAGTTTATGAATCTGGAAGGCGATAAGATGAGTACAAGCCGGGGATGGAGTATTGAGATGGATGATTATATCAATGATTTTGTAAAGAAGGATAATGGTGGCGATCAGATGGTAGATGCGTTGCGTTACTATTTAACGGCCATAGCGCCGGAAACAAAAGACAGCGAATTTACCTGGAAAGGATTTCAGGATTCGGTGAAGGGTGAACTGGTAGATGTATTTGGCAATTTTGTAAACAGGGCTTTTGTACTGATGCATAAATTGTGCAAAGGAAAAGTGCCACCATTGCATGTTGATATTTTGGATGACGCCGACAAAGCCATGTTTGCAGAAATAGCAAAGTCAAAAATTACAATCGAGCATTTAATAGAAACCTACAAATTCAGGGATGCTCAATATGAAGTGATAGACCTTGCCAGAAAGGGCAATAAATACATGCAGGATAAGCAGCCCTGGATTGTGGCAAAAAGTTTAGCCGCCCCAAACCCCTCCGAAAGAAAAGCCTCCCCCAACCCCTCCGAAGGAGGGGCTTTAGACCCAGCGAATTCAGAACAGCGCTCGAAATTAGCTGGGTCCGAGAACCTCCCTTCGGGGGACAGGGGGGCTCAACAATCAATTGATAACTGCCTGCATATTTGTTTGCAGTTGACGGCGAATCTTGCCGTATTTATCAATCCGTTTTTACCTTTTGCAGCACGCAAACTATGCTACATGATGAAGGTGGTGGATAAAATGCTTGATTGGGAAAATGCCGGTAAACCTAAGCTGTTAAGTGTAGGTTATTCGTTGAGAGAACCACAGCTTTTGTTTAGAAAGATTGAAGATGCTGAAGTGGCCGAACAAGTAGGAAAATTAAAAATTAAAAGTGCAGCAATAAAAATGGAAACAGAAAACAAACAGGGAGTTGAAAAAGCCTCTTCCAATGCATCCGAAGGAAAAGCCTCCCCCAACCCCTCCGAAGGAAAAGCCTCCCCCAACCCCTCCGAAGGAGGGGCTTTAGACCCAGCTATTTCAGAACAGCTATTAAAATTAGCTGGGTCTGAGAACCCCCCTTCGGGTGGCAGAGGGGCCATTACTTTTGATGATTTCGCAAAAATTGACCTTAAAGTAGGCACTATTATTACAGCTGAAAAAGTAGCAAAAGCAGATAAATTATTAAAGCTGGAAGTAGATATGGGAACCGAAACAAGAACGATTGTGAGCGGTATCGCATTGCATTTTGAACCGGCTGATATTGTTGGTAAACAAGTAGTGGTAGTAGCCAATCTTGCTCCAAGAAAAATGAGGGGAATTGAAAGTAATGGTATGATTTTAATGGCAGAAGATAAAGCCGGAAAACTGCATTTTGTAAGTCCTGCGAATGTGATAGAAAGCGGTAGCGGAGTGAGCTAGCGCTGCGTAAAGGATTAAATAGCGGTTTGATATGTGATATGTAAATGGTGAATGTTGAATGGTGGTTTTGACCATTGCCATTGACCATTCACCTCTCACCATTCACCATTCACGATAGTTCTGTTAACGGAAAATTGATGACCAGTGTGCAACCTTCACCCGGAGCCGTAATGATTTCTACCTTGCCATTGTAGGCATTTACCCGGTTAAAAATATTTATAAATCCGATACCGTTTGCTTTCTGATGTGTTTTATCAAATCCAACACCATTGTCGCTGATAATGAGTTCTACATTTTGATTGACTTCTTTTAATGAAATGATGGCTTCGTTTGTTTCAGCATATTTCAAAATATTATTGCTTTGTTCCTGTATGATTCGGTACACCATCAGTTGTTGTTCGGCTGATAATTTTTCAACTACATCATCGTTTATGTAAGAATGCAACTGAATATTTTTTAATAAGAGCATAGTTGCGGCTATATCAGCGATGCTTTTTTGCAAACCAACATTGGTAATTAAAGTAGAGGTAAGTTTTTTAGATAAGTTCCTGATTTCTTCCACCGCCATTAACAGGTATTCATTTGCTTTTTCCAGCAATTCATTTGGTTCTTCTTTCTTGTTTTTTGCTACGCAGATGTGGAGCTTGGCGCTCATGAGCAGCTGGTTTACATTATCATGCAATTCGCCGCTGATCCTGTTTCTTTCTTTTTCCTGGGCCTTAATGATGGCTTGGTTAATCATCTTTTGTTTTTGCACTTGTTCATGCAATAGTTCGGCTTCTAATTTTTTTCGCTCCGTAATATTTTGCATGGCACCGATTAACCGAATTAGTTTACCGTCTTCAAAAATTGCCTGTGCTTTATCCAGCAAATGACGAAAACTCCCATCGGCTATTTGAAAGCAATATTCAATTTCCCAATTGATAACATTGTTTTCGATACAATGGTCAACATATAGTTTTACCCTAATTCTATCCTGTTCATGTATTTTATTAATAAACCAATCCATCGTTGGAAGCGATTCCGCTTTTTTGTACCCTGTAAAATCATTGAATCGGTCACTGCGATAGACAGTACCGGCAGTAATATCCAAATCCCAGATCGCATCTGTACTGGCATTTACTGCAAAATGGTATCGCTCATACATTTTGTCTATTTCCTTCAATTCATTTTCCACTAACAAAAGATCATGTTGCTGCTGAATGCTTTTTGAGATATTCTGTGCGCTTACTAAAACACTACTGTTGACGCCGCTTTCGTCTTTTATCAGGTTTGCACAAACACTAAATATTAATTTTTTATTACCAGGTTTAAAAATGATGTCTCCTTTCCAGTACCCGGTTTCAAATAAGTCTTTGATGGCATCCGCCCGGGTGGTACCAATCATTTCGGGTTGCACCAAATCAAATAAATGTTTTCCACGGTTCCCAATGATATCGATGCCATAGACTGTGGCAGCAATACGATTAAAACCTTGAATAATAAATTGGGGGTCTGTAACAATAACCGCTTCGGGCAAAGAGTCTTTAAACTCTTTACGCATTTCCGATGACTTATAACTCACCGACAGTTTTGCAGAAGAAGGAACACTTGTCTGGGTAGCAAGTTGATTCATGAATCTTGGATTTTAAAATCTATACGCTTTGTAAACGCATAAATCTTAGGTAAACATAATTTTTTATCATCGAAAATCAATGATATTTAAATATTTGTTTTTACAGAGGGCGGTTTAATTTAGAATAATCTTGTAATCCACTGCAATAAACGTGTTTTTACTCGCTTTAGTATGTGAATTCACTAAGATGTTTTTACGGGGAGGTGGATATTTATCAAACAAGCTAGTGCTATGTTAACTTTAAGTTGGCGTACTATTTATTTTATGATACAAATTATAAAACCCGCATTGATACAATAGTTAATTCTTAATTCGTGTAATCCGATAGCTATCGGATCGAGCCTAAAATTCGTGTTATCATTTTAAGTCACTTTAGGCTTAACAGAACACTAGTTTCCGGGTGAAGTCATTCTATGTTAGCTGACGTAAAAGTAACTTTCTTTGTGGGTTAACAATTTTAAATGATTCTGGTTCTGGAATGTGTTTTTTTCGCTGCGATAATATTTTTTCGCTTTTTATTTTTGCTTTTATAAAAAGCCTTAATTTCGAACAACAAATAGTTGTTTAACTAACTAATTTTATTGCTATGTCAAAAAGAATCATAAAAAAAGTGGCTGTTTTAGGAAGCGGGGTAATGGGAAGTCGCATTGCCTGCCATTTTGCAGGAGTTGGCCTACAGGTT
>JBBQQP010000119.1:0-9190 GCA_038215675.1 Chitinophagales bacterium
TTAAATTTGTAGTACACAAACCGCCACTCGAAAAAATTAAAACGCATGCTATCGCTCGTTTTAGCGATTCATAACTGCAATGGGGGTTAAATAGCCGGTCTGACCTGCGGTGCCGACCGGATGCACCTTTTGGTCTGCGGGTAGCTAATACATCCGGCCTGACCTTCGGTACCGACCAGATGCGGCTCGTAATAATCATTGTGTCTTATCTATCCGGTCTGACCTGCGGTACCGACCGGATAGAACACTTTCAGTATAGACTGGTTACTGCTAAAGACCTGCGGTACCGACCGGTTGGAAATCTGCATTTACTTCTTGAGCAACTGCACTATCTTAGGAAGGTTGTTTTGTTTTAAACCCATATAAATTTCGGCGGTAGCACCAAAGCTGCTGTAGAAAAATGCTAGGCTGCTGATATCACTGCCTTCAAAATCGAGCAGCAGATCTTTACCTGCATTGTCTTTTATAAAGCCATTGATGAGGGCGTGTGAAGCGCCAATCGTTTTGCCATTTGGGTGGTTGCCAACTAAAATATAATACGCCCTTTGGTGATGAAAAAATAATGCGCAGGATGCCATCAACTGTCCGGAGGGCAAGTAGATTCCGTAGGTGGTAGCTTTTTGCTGCAGGTATAATTGCTGGTATAATTTTGCGAAGCGTTTGTAGTCTTTTACTGTTGCCGGAGTAAATTCTTTGCCTTGTTCCATCGCCAAAGCAATCACTTCACTGATTGCGATATTTTTGCGGATTTCACAATTTAGCTTTTCAGCTTTCTTGATATTTCTTTTTAGATTGATCCGAAATCCGGCATATAATTTTTCATAACTATCATTTAGCGGCAGCACATAATTGAGTCGTTCGTATAAGTTAAATTGCTTTAAATGAAACCGGTTACCGGAATTTAAATAGATATCCCAATATTTAAATTTTGTTGGGATGGCTAACAGGAAGTCATTTACCAGGCTGGACGAGATATTAGTGCCAAACACACCAAGGCAGGCGGTGAAAAAGGGCTGGTACAAATAGTGAATGCCGTATTTTTTATTCCATGTTAGTGGCATTACAGCCTCATAGTCGTTTAATACCAGCGCATCCCAGTAGTGCGCCATTGAATCAAGGTAAATAGAAGTACCATAAATTAAACCATTGTTAGATTGACTGATGCAGGCATCCCATCTTGTTTTATCGATTTGGTGATATGGCAGATATTGAATGGCCATTATCAAAAAGGAATTTGGGGAATCAGTTTTTTAAGGCTGATGCTTTGTATATCGAAGCTAAATGAAATATTTTTTAGAAAGCGTTTCTCTGTAATTGTTGATTTAAAATAATCTTTATACACTTTGCTATACAAAACGGGGATGTAAATATTGAGGGTGTTGTTAAATAAAGAGATCTGTAAGCCTGCATCATAAATAAATCGCCCTGTACCTGCATTCCTTTCCCACGCTTCTGCATAAGTGCCAATATCAACAAATAGCTTCAACGGAATTTTAACGGGCAGCACTTTCAGGGGGTTGATATTTTCCGGTATATCGGTTGTGAAGTTCACGGCGCTCAGCCAGTTATCAGTCTTGCCAATTTTGCTATTTAAGAAATCAGTTCTCACTTTAAAAAAACCATCCCTTTGCATAATTTGCTGAGAAGAATATCCTTCAAATTCATTTCTGCCAACAAAATAATCACTGTAAGTATAATCCTCATTACCTTTTGGTCCGGTCATGTTTAAATGATAGCGGTTGGTTTCAAATTGTTTCAGGAACGTTTTATCACCCATGTAAAAGAATTTTCCGGCAAAGATGCGCACATTCATTCCTCCACCTTTGCTGTAATTAAAAAAGTAATTGCCGGTAAAAGCAAGCCTTGCAAATCCTTTACCTTGTTCCAGTTGCAATTCTGCCCGATAAGGATACAGCACCCGCTTATTATCCACTACAAAACGCAATTGATTTACATACCTGTTTTTAAAAGGATAGGTAATGATGTCAATTTGATTAATGGTATCTCTGGAAAAAAGTAACCCCTGTTCTCTTATTAAAAAGGTTTTCCATTGCAGGTATTTTACCAGGTGGCTACGTGGATTTTTGTTTGCAAAAACAAGTTTAAAAGAAGGTACCAATTTGCTAAAACGCTGGTAGTTTGTTTTACTGGAAGAGTCGGTAAATGAGTCGCCGTTAAAGGATGCACCCGATAATGACACCTCGGCTTTCATGCCATCATTGCCTGGCAGCCAGGTATAGCTCATTCGCCCCAAACCATGGAGCTGCTTGCTGGCGGTAGCATACAGCGGCGCAAATAAAAATTGCAATTTTTCTGCCGGTAAAGTATAGTTGTGTATTAGTCCGCCAAACATGGCTTTGTCGTAAAAATTAAAGCCGGCGAGCGGCGCAATAAAGATGTTGTGTTTTTGATCAATATTTTTTAAATTAAAAAAGGAAGAAAATTTAATTCCTTTCTTTTGAGGGGAAACTGGTAGCAAACCTTTTTTTGAAAGTAACGCAAATGGTTGGTCGAGATTTTTTCCACTCACTTCTTCCAGCACTTGTTTAAAATCTTCGGGGTAGGGGTGTTTAAATTGCCAGCGTTGATAATATGCATGCATGCAACTGTCAAACATTGTTGTGCCCAATTCTTTCTCCAGAAGTTTTATCCATTCTGCGGCTTTATAATAGCTAACCAAACCATAATTTGCTTCACTGAAATTTTCCGAAGCGGTGGCAATAGGCTGATCTTTTTTCAAGGAAGCCATTGTTTTGAAACCAACCTCATACAAATCTTTGGGAATTCTTTTTGAAAAAAAAGTTGGTTTGTCTGCAGTTGCGTTGGCAGTAAAATTTCCTGCTGCATTGTAGCGTTCATCATAATAGCTATTGATACCTTCATCCATCCAGGGATGCGTTCTTTCATCGGTAGCCAATATGCTCTGGTTCCAATTGTGTCCCACTTCATGTTCTATCACGCTCTCTAAATCCGATTCGCTGTTGACCGGCGAAATTGAAGTGATGGTTGGGTATTCCATTCCGCCTGCAAAGCCAAGTTCAGCCTCTGCCACACTTACAATATCAAAAGGATATTCTCCCAGCCAGTTGCTTCTGGTAAGAATTGCCTGCTTTATAAAGGGAATGCTACGGCCCCAATAATTTTGATCAGTGGTTTTTGGAAGATGATAACTATACAGGTTGATTTTTCTGCCACTTTTTAATTGCATGGTATCATGATAAACTATAAAACGTTTGTCGGCAAACCAGGCAAAGTCATGGATATTATCCTGTTTAAAGTGGATGGTTTTTGTTGTGTTGGATGAACCGATTTCACTTGGCTCAATCATTTGTTTTTTAGCCTCATTGCAGTCGGTGCAAACTACCGGCTTCTTAACTCTTTTACTGAGCCAGCTTTTTTCTTCTTCATCCTGCAAAATTCCGGTGGCCGCTACTACATAGTTTTGAGGCAATGTAATCTGTACTTCATAGTTGCCAAACTCACTGTAAAACTCTCCCTGGTCAAGATAGGGCATTGGGTGCCATCCTTTCCGGTCATACACGGCGGGTTTTGGAAACCATTGTGTTATTTGGTAGGATTGGCCTACATGACCACCTCTTGAGAAATTGACAGGCAACTGTTCATGAAACGGCGTTTGTATTTTGATATTACTTTTTGGGGCTAAAGGCTGTGGTAAAATGATTTTAATAATATCCTGGTGCAACGGGTGATCTTCCATTTTTGCTACCGTTCCGTTTACTTTAAAATCAAGTCTATTTATGTAACCACGTTGGTCATTGTTGCTGAAATAAAAATCAGTCCTGCCGTTTTCCAATAATTGATCGCTCAATGCAGTGCGGTCGTTTTTATAAGCGTTGGGCCATACGTGAAACCAGATGAAATATAAAGTGTCTGGTGAGTTGTTGTAATAATCCATCTTTACGAAGCCATCCAGCGTATGATTTTGGTCGTTTAGGGTAACATCAATGTTAAAGTTGACCTGTTGTTGCCAGTAGGAGGACTGGCCATTTACCAGGAAGAAATTCCATAAGAGGATAAAAATGAGAAACAGTTTTTTCAAAACGAGTGTGTTTTTTCAAAAATAGGAAAAATGTTTTGTACGAAGTTCATTATATGCAATCGGTGTTTGATGATGTGTGATTTTACAGCAGTGTCGATTTTGCTTTTGATTGAGATGTATATTTTGCTATTGGGTAAATTTAAAGGATTTGGCATCGACAAATTTTGTGGTAAAAGATCAATCAGGATACGCTGTACACGAGTGATTATTAATCCTTTTTACTAAAAAAGATTAATAACAAAATCATATTTGCCAATGAAGCCTGATGGAAGTTTTGAAGCCGGGTTCAAAAAATATTATTACAATATCAACGAAATATTAGTCGGTTAATCTGGAGCTATTTGTCTCAATTAGCGCAGCTGTTTTTTTGCTTTTTTAACAACGCTATACTGCCGCCAAATTTTTTATCATTGAATATGAATTTTTTTTTGGTAAAGTGTTTTGATGAACAGTTATTTTCCTTTCCCTGCCATGATGATTCTTACGGTTTGTATCATAATTTTAAGGTCGAGAGCAATGGATACATTCTCGATGTACATTAGATCAAAAGTCATTCTTTCAATCATTTCTTTTACTGAAGAGGCATAGCCAAATTTTACCATACCCCAACTGGTGATGCCGGGTTTAACCTTAAATAAATAATTGTATTCAGGATGTTGCAGCACGATTTGATCGATGTAAAATTTTCGTTCCGGCCGGGGACCAACCAGGCTCATTTCGCCTTTTAAAATATTAATGAGTTGTGGTAATTCATCCAGTCGCCACTTGCGCATTACCTTCCCCCAATTGGTTATCCGGATATCGTCGTCACTGCTGAGTAAGGGACCATTTTTTTCTGCATCCTGAATCATGCTTCTAAATTTATAAATGACAAATGGCTTACCCTTGTAACCAATTCGCTCCTGAAAAAAAAAGATGGCGCCTTTAGACGATAATTTTGTACGTATAGCAGCATACAAAAACAATGGAGAAAGTAGTATCAATCCAATGGCGGCGGTAATGATATCAATAAACCGTTTGATGTTTTTTTGCCAGCTGGGTAGCAGGCCACTGTGTACATCAATTAATGGTACACCCATTAAATTGCTGGTTTGTACGGCGCCGCTTATGATATCGAGTACGTCGGGTGTAATTTTGATATTGACATCTTTATCGCTCAGCCGTTTTAGTATTTCAGTAAGCAGTGCCCGTTCATTTTTTTCTACTGTAATAATTACCTCTTCGATGGAATCGTTTTCTATGATGGTATCTATTTTATCAAGGTTATTATATTTTTTTATGCTTAAAGGCAATACCTCAGCCCCGTTGCCGCTGATATTTAAAAAGCTATTGATGCAATAACCTGTATTCTGGCTGGTATTAGTAAATGTTTTGTAAAACTGACCAGCATTTTTTTCTGACCCAATCAATAGCACATTAAAAAAGACAGTCTTATTTTTTAATTGTTTTAATCCAATTTGGAGGAAGAGTAAACGAAGGAACAACGTGATTAAAAACACCGGTATTAGCAAACTGAAAAATTCTTCATAGTAGTAGTTGCTTTTTTCATGGGGATTTTTTAAAATGAAAAAGAATAACAATACGAGGCAGCCAATAATGCAGACGATCAGTGTTCTTAATATTTCAGTAATACTGGATTTATGATATACCATTTCATAGGCTCCGCTTAAAAAATGTAAACTGAGCCATCCAAGGATGTAAAGTAAGGCTCCAAAATAGAAGCCTGCGGGCATATAAAAATCGTCGTTGTAAATTACAGTGCGTAAAAAATAAAATCCTACCCATGTGAAGATTGCCCCCAAAATATCACCAAGTACATACCAACTAATATTTATGCGGGGTTGATTCAAAATACAATTTTCGGATATTGGTTGAATAGAAGAATAGTATAATTACGCATGTGCATTGCCAATCTTTTCCAAAATTTGGTGTGCAACATCCATTGCCCTGAAGCCATCCAGTACCGTCACTGGGGTTTCTGTATTTTGAATGATTGCATTTTTGAATGCCTGCAGTTCAAGTTTGATGGCATTACCATCTTCTACCACAGGATTGGCTATAGCGATTGTTTTCTTTCCATTATTTGTTTCTATATCGAACGTAAAAACATTTTTATCTTCCGGACCACTCAATTTTATGATCTCAGTTTTCTTCTCTAAAAAATCAATGCCGATGTAGGCATCCTTTTGAAACAAACGCATTTTACGCATTCTTTTCATTGAGATTCTGCTACTGGTGAGATTGGCTACGCAGCCATTGTCAAACTCTATGCGCACATTGGCAATATCCGGCGTGTCACTCATTACAGCTACACCGTTGGCTGAAATAAACTTCACATTGCTTTTTACTAAACTAAGGATAATATCTATATCATGAATCATCAGATCAAGGATCACACTTACATCTGTACCACGGGGATTAAACTGGGCCAAACGATGTACTTCTATAAACATGGGGCTAATGTAGTGACCACCCAATGCTAAAAATGCAGGATTAAACCTTTCTACATGGCCAACCTGAAATTTCACATTGGCTTCTTTGGCAAGTTTTACCAGTTCTCTTGCTTCATCCATGGTGTTGGCCAGTGGCTTTTCTACAAAAACATGTTTGCCTTTTGTGATGGCAAGTTTGCTTAGTTGGAAATGGTAAGTAGTGGGGGCAATTATATCAACAACGTCGCAGGCATTCATTAGTGCTTCGGCATCATCAAAACGGGTAATGTGGTATTTTTCAATTACTTCTTTGGCATTCTCCTCGCTGGGATCAAAAAAACCCACCAATTCTACTCCTTCAATTTCTTTCCAGTTATTCAGATGGAATTTACCCAGGTGACCAACTCCAAAAGCACCAACTTTTAGCATAGCATTATTCTTTTGTCAAAGATAAGCCCCACAACCATAAGCGGATCATTGTGCTATAAAATAATAGATTTCACAAGTGTTGTTTTAGGGATCGTCTTGAATATTTTATTGTGCCCTTACATTTAATACTGATGGGACCATAGTTCTTATTAAAAACATAAAGCCGACGTTTTTGCAAACGGCGGCTTTATGTTTTTAATAAAACTCGACGGGCTTGGTTGTAAATCAAAAAATAGCGTCTTAACAATTTGTGCACCGCAATAAAATAATGAAAAAGCAACTTTATTCTCCAATGGCAAAGGGAGGTTGCGAAGGAGAGATATCTTCAGTAGAAACAGGTAATTCATCCCAAAACCCCATTTTGCAAAATTTTTCTATTCGTTCGTCGCAACGTTGTTGAGGATTCAATTCTTTTAATGTATCAATGACAGGTTTCAGGTATGCTTTTAACAAGTCTGCAGCCCCCTGGTAATCCCAGTGTGCACCACCATCAGGCTCTGGTACAACACCATCTACGAGACCAAACTTCAACATATCCTTACCGGTTAAACGGAGTTGTTGTGCTGCTGTTTCTTTATTGTCCCAATTACGCCACAAGATGCTGCTGCAACTTTCTGGTGAGATCACCGTGTACCAGGTATTTTCCATCATAAAAACACGATCGCCCACGCCAATACCCAATGCACCACCACTTGCGCCTTCACCTATGATGACGCAAATTACGGGAACTTTAAGACGAAGCATTTCATATATATTTCTGGCAATCGCTTCACCTTGCCCTCTTTCTTCAGCTTCCAATCCGGGGTATGCTCCGGGTGTATCTATCAGGGTAATAATTGGTTTATTAAATTTTTCAGCCAGCTTCATCAGGCGCATGGCCTTGCGATATCCTTCGGGGTTTGCCATACCGAAATTCCTGATCTGACGCATTTTTGTATTGATGCCTTTTTGCTGACCAATGATCATTACAGTTTGACCGTCCATGTCTGCAAAACCACCCACCATTGCTTTGTCATCTTTGAAATTCCGGTCGCCATGCAATTCAATAAAATTCGTACACATTTTGTCAATGTACTTTAAGGTATATGGTCTGTCGGGGTGGCGGCTCAATTGTACCTTTTGCCAGGGAGATAAGTTTTGTGTAAGTTCCTTTTTGGTTTCAGTGATCCGTTGTTCCAGCGAAGCGATGGAAGAGCTCATGTCAGTTTTACTTTTTTCCTGGGCAGTCTTTAATAAATCAATCTGGTCGTATAGATCTTTGATTGGTTTTTCAAAATCCAGGAACTGGCGGTTCTTTAATTCGGGCATATTGTTAATTTACAATTTGATAATAATGGTGTGAAAGTAATAACTGCGGGTGTAAAATTAAGCGGAAAGAGTTTTTAATAAAAGTTTTGGTATTGAAATATTTATTCCGTTATCTTTGCACTCCCGAAAAAAAAGCGTGGAACCAAGAGTTGGTTTCTAAGCTAAAAGAGGGGAAACGGATCGGTAGTTCAGTTGGTTAGAATGCCGCCCTGTCACGGCGGAGGTCGCGGGTTCGAGTCCCGTCCGGTCCGCTAGCAAAAAAGCAAAATCCATCAGATGCCCGCAAACAAAACGTTTGCGGGTTTTTTAATTTTGTTACTTCCCCAGATTATTCAAAAATACATCCTCTAAAAGTGTCTTATTACTGCTCCAAATCATCCCTTAAATCCAGCGCACTAATTCCGCTGAAACGCTTATAAAATATGAGTTTTTCCGTCTTTGCAACTTGCATCAGTAAGTTGTTTTTTGTAACTAATTGGTATAAAACCCTGGGCACTCTGATCAGTCGAACCTTCGCTTTTTTGCGCTGTATAAAAAGGCATAAAATACAGTCTAACAATTCCGTTCCAGTCTACATCCGCATCACCATTGATGTACAGTAAGGCGACATATCAACCAAGCGTTATGTGCGGAATTCAAAGACTCAAAGTAGGAGGAATGTCCGAAGAAATAGGGTTTTAAAATGTTTATTTTAAAACACTGTAACATGCGGCGTTTGAAGCAGACAAGCAATTATTGAGCGAAAAGAAAATCATGACCGCCGAGGCGTTCAAGAATTGGATTTAACGGTGTTGAAGAAAAGCCAAGAACGTTACAAAGAATAGTTGATGTTCATAATAATGAAATCAAAGTGCATGTTGTAAATCATTTCTTTAATTACTCTTCGAGCAGGCTTCTCAAGCCTCTTACCCAAGATCTCCGAAAATTTATTAGCTTGCGCTTTGAAACGCAAAATGGTAGC
>JBBQQP010000120.1:0-9189 GCA_038215675.1 Chitinophagales bacterium
ATTATTGCTTCAAAAAGGCAAGTCCGCCAATTTCCCAACCAAAACCTATGGACGTTATGTACCAGAGCGCAAAGAGGATTTTGCCTGGGAGAATGATAAAATTGCGTTCAGAATGTATGGAAAAGAATTGGAACAAACACCGAAAGAAATGGCGTATGGGATGGACGTTTGGGTGAAGCGTACGGATAAAATGGTTATCAATGAGCGTTACAAACGAGGTAAATACCACGAAGACATCGGCGATGGGTTGGATTATTATCACGTAGGTTTTACGTTAGGCGCAGGTAATGTTGCGCCTTATGTGAATGATTCCATTTATCATTCAAAAAACTATGTTCGTTGGAAAGTATTGGATATGGGCATTTTACGCATTGCATTTCAATTGGAATACGATGAATGGGACGTGAATGGAATGAAAGTAAAAGCAACCAAAACGATTTCTTTAGATGCGGGTTCGCAATTGAACCGTGTTGAGGCGCTTTATGTGTACAGCGAAAAACCGACAATGCCTGCTGTGGTTGGCATCATTAAAAGAAAAGACCAGGGGGTAATTATTTTGGATGAACAACAAGGCATTATGGGCTATTGGGAACCGCAAATGGGCGAAGATGGTATCACCGGCGTTGGTTCAATCTTTTTAACACCCGTTACAAAAATGAAGATTACCAATGAACAGATACTGGCTCAAGCTACAACACAAAAAAATGAACCATTGGTATATTACACAGGCGCAGCCTGGAATAAAGCGCAAGTGTTTACAACTGCTGCTGCCTGGTTCAGTTATTTGCAATCGTATAAAGAGCGGCTTTTGAAGCCATTAAAAGTTACGGTCGAGTGAAAATGTATTTACAAATTTTAAAGATTTCGGAAAGGCTTAATTATTTATGAATTGTCCTTAGCGTTGTTTTTTTTCTTTTTTTTATCAAGATTAAGATCGAGTTTTTTTGTGCCGTTTATACGCAATTCCAACTCTTTAAACAGACCTTCATCCGTAAGATCAAGTTTGTGAGAGTTTTTCCAGTCGAACGCTGCTATCTGCTGTAGTCGATTTATAATGGATGCATCATTTACTTCTATGGCCAGTTCACGACGGCTGTCGAAGCTTCCGGGGCTAATATTGATGGAGCCTATAATTGCCCTGCAGTCATCGGCCATCAACATTTTGCCATGCAATTTCAAGTGTGTGAATGTATGAATTTCAATACCAACATAGTTCATGATCCTAAGCCCGCCAACTCCTTCGATCAGCTTCGCTTTTTTTAAAGTAGCTGGCGGACGAACCATCACTTGTATTTTTACGCCCCTGCAGGCTGCCCTTACAAGACGTTCAAGAATCACCAGGTCCTGAAATTTTTCATTCTGTATAAATAGTGTATGTTTTGCTTCATCAATAAAACGGGCCATTTTTTCGCGGCCATTGCCTTTGCACCAAATGAGCAGCGCCCCCTTGCCGGGATTAAAATCTTTTCGTTGCCAGTCCGCTTCAAAGCACATGATTACTTCGGCTACCTCAAGTGGGTGAGATGTGATGATAGCGTAGTCACGGGTATCCGTGAGGTTTTTTGTTTCCCAGTTTAGCGATTTAATAAAGGCGATTGTGTCATCTATCACCATCGATTTTTCATGGGTCAAACCAACATCGGGATTACTGCTTTTTACATCGATACCTGCATTTATAAGTGTTTGAAAAGTCGATTCATTCTTTTCTTCCGGGTCCTTTCTTGCAGAATTCAGCATCACTTTTACTTTTACCCCGCGTGTGTTGGCTGCTATAATAGCGGCGATGAGTCCTGGATCGGAGAAACGAAACATTTTTACACGGATTGAAATTTTAGCGTTGTCGATGGCCTTTGTGATTGAATTAACCGTATCATCCGGCATGATAATAACAGAACGTTGCCAGGTATCTTTTCTTTTTGCCAGGTTCAATTTGCCCATGCTAATGTGTAAGTATTTTGATGGTTGGTTTAGTAAAATGTGCTGGGTGGTCAGTTTCGAATTTTGTAAAGCTCTGTATAAATTTCCTTTTTTTTGATGATCAATTCTTCGTGCGAACCTTTAACAATGTCGATAATGATTTTTAGTAGCGGGGGATTGTAGCTCTTATCATTGTTTCAATTAACATTACAACGAAAACAAGTTTAGCCTTTTTCGATAAGGACTTAAAGAAATACATGCAGGTACCGCAATTACTTGCTTCGATTTTTGTTTAATCGAATCCCGGTCAGTATGCCCGGAATTATCAGGAAAAATTGTTGCCAAAATCTCCGTATTTTCCGAGTTTAAAAATACAGTTAAATTAGAAAGGGTAGTTGTAATTGCGCTTAACTTCATTCCGGAATTTATTTTGGTTAATATTGAGGATGCAATAATTTTAATGGTTACTCCGGTCTGGTGGTCTATAACCAACGCTGAAGGTTTGACTGAATAAATCGTATCATTTGCTGGGCGAAGCTAACAGAAGCGCTTTGTTTATCTAACTTAACAATTGGTGGATAAACCGCTCTTAATGGCTCTGTATTTTTTTCATGTTTGGTGTCTTTCAATGTAGCTTACAGGATGTTTGGCGGCATGAAGGCCGGCTTTTAAAGTATGGTTGAAAAACCCCGAAACAACAACCGCAAAAATGTTTACTCTGTTCTTGCATTATCAATGAATACAGATTTCACTTCCCTGGGTTTACCGATCAAATCAAAAAAACCATCAAGGTAGTTGATCATATTTTTTTTACTTCCGTTGGTTAACAAATCGAAATTATTCACGAGTGCGTAAATGCTTTCTTTTTTTTGTTTAAACAGTTCCAGGGTTTCATTAATTTCTTCTATTGTTCTTGAAAAGCCCCTATAAACTCTTTGTGTTACGGTTTCAGTATTCATCAATGGATCAGGAACTGCATAATCAGTATTAATAACGCCTGAATAATCAAAATCGTACGGTACGGCAAAAGGTCGTGAAGAGGGATATTCTTTAAGTTGTATCAATTTGATATTGTGAGGGGCAGGCACCGACCAATCCGTGTTTCCAATCATGTACTCAAATAATGCAACCAAAGTCATTTGCTTCCGGTCGGTAGATTCGGTGAAAATTTTCCCCTTGGTCCATTCAATACAACTATCTCTTTTGCCCATGTCCTTCACATCTTCTATTAAAAACGAGTATCCTGAAAATGCATCTTTCTTTTCGCTGCTGTCTTTATAGTTGATGTTTAATAAACGTACCCTAAAACTTTTTTCGGTCAATAAATTATACATTTTATAGACAAGGTATTCTTTTAATAAGTACTGCTGGTAGCCACTATTCAGCCGGCAGGTATTTACCATTTTAATAGATTTAAGCGGATGCATCCTGGAAGAGTCAGTTTTTTTAAAAACCAATTTCAAGGGAGGCACAAAACAGTAGTCTCTTCTGAAATGGCCTCGTACCTGAAGGTTAAGTGCTTCATTTACGACAGAGCTATCCGATAGTTTAGTTATAAAGCGGGCTGGAGTTATCTGCCCCATTTTATTTTTTTGCTTCAACAATTTCGACCAATAAGCTTCTAAAGTCACATCCAGAATTGATTCCTCCTTAAAAAATTCAGTTTTGTCAATTGAATTTTTCTGGGCACAGGCAGTCTGAATATTAAAAATAATGCACAGCAATATGCTTGTTAATAATAGTTTCATAAATATTAGTAAATGGTTTTAAAAATATGAATTGAAAGGAACTCTTTTGAGGTCTATTTTTTCTTCAGACGGTACGTGCTATCGCCAGCTAAGCCATCATCAAAGGATACAAGGTTTGCAATCTGCCCATGTAAATTCGTGCCAAATAAATGTGCTATTTATTTCAACAACTCCTCAATAACATGGCCTATTGCACCGCTGGGCATTTGTATATGAAGTAAAGCAGCCAGGGTAGATGCAATGTCTGTCATGTATACTTCCTTGTTGGTTGCACCTGGCTTCACCATCCAACCATACCATAAAAGTGGGATATGACTGTCGTAGGGATTCCATACACCATGTGTAGTGCCGCCTTTTAAAAAATCACCAATCCATTGCGGTTGAAATACGATTTGAATATCGCCGCTTCGTTTTGGATAGTAGCCATTCTCCATCGCTTCTTTCTGCGTTTGGTTGAGCGTTGTGTTGTTCAGAGCGTTTAAAGCAAAAGCTCTGTTTACACCTGGTTGAAGTAGTAAATAGTCAATTGCCCATTGGTTAACTTCGTCTTTATTCAGACCTGCTTTTTTGATGGCGGTGCGGTTAAGATACACCTGGTAATTCAAAATCCCAACTACAAGGTCAGACACTTTTGCTTTTTCTTTGAGTGCATTGTTCAGTTCCTCTGTTACTTTTTCGTTGTCAAAATTACCAGCGGGTATTTTATGCGATTGTAAAAATGCAGGTACATTGGCAACACCATGGTCGGCGGTTAAAAAAACAAGATATTCACCCTTTCCTGTTTTCGAATCCAAAAAATCAAGAAAATCTCCCAGGTCTTTATCAAGCCTCAAAAAGCCATCCTCGGCCTCTGCGGAATTAGGACCATATGCATGACCAATATAATCGGGTGATGACAAACTGATGGTGAGCATATCCGTTACAGAATCGGCACCTAAATTTTCGCCGTTCACCGCGGCCATGGCCATGTCAAAAGTAAAAGTATTGCCATAGGGAGTTGCCGGAATGATACCATAATTTTTTTCAATGTTTTGCTTCAATGCATGTGGAAACCCCTTGTTGTAGGGCAAGCTCTGCTTGTAGGTTTCAATCGGATACAACGAATTCCAATCCTGGGCATAATATTTATCCACCAGTTTTTTTGAATTTACATCGTTTACCCAATTGGGCAACTCTTTTGTATAGTAAGTAGAAGTAATCCAATTTCCTGTTTTATTATCATACCAGTAAGCGCCGTTACTACTGTGTCCGGCAGATAAAATGGCGCCACGATCTTTTATAGCAACACCAACTACTTTACTATTGAAATTGGTGGCAAGCCGAAGTTCATCACCAATGGTTGTTACCAATAAATTACGTGGGCTCATTTGCCCCAGCGATGTTGCACTACCGGTTGTTTTTTCATTCTCATCTTCGGTACAATAAACAAACTTATTTAAATCATAATCCCACCAGTCGTTGCCGGTAATGCCGTGGATGGCAGGAACGCTGCCAGTGAAAACTCCCGCATGGCCGCAAGCTGTAACGGTTGGCGTATTGGGAATGAAAGTATTTTCGCAGGAAAATCCGTTCTTGAGCAAGCGTTTAAATCCTCCATTCGGCGCATAGCGATCGAAGTAACGGTAAAGGTAATCCCAGCGCATTTGGTCAACTACTATGCCTACCACCAGTTTGGGGCGGGAGATGGTTGGTTTTTGTGAAACAGATATACTGGTTGAATTTTGAGCGGCAATGCTAAGCACACAAAAAAGCGTAAAAGGAACCAATAAGATTTTTTTCATGCAGGAGCTGTTTAAAAAAATTTTATTTAATAATTAAAAATTAAGGTACAGCAAAATAGTTGAATTTTTTGAAATTTCAACCGTTTGAAATTATGATAAATCGAATGCAGAATAAAAAAAGAGGAATGATACGGCTACGAGGCAGCGCTAAAGGTTTTTTTACGATGAAAATAAACGAGGAGTTTTTAAATGTAATTCGTAACACAACATGTAGGATGATTTTAATACGGATAACCATTGACGGATTTTTTGTATTAGAGTACAGTTTAGCAATACCGTTTTCTAGTATCCCGCAAGAAAATCTGACAATATGTTTTTAACATCAAAAATAGCTTTACATTTATTTCTTGGTTGTTTTGCTATAAATCATTCCATGCTATTTAAGTTTAAACTTTGTAAACCATGAAGTATCATCTGGTAATTTTATTATTGATCGTGTTCTTTCCTTGTTCCATTTTCTCCCAATCCAAAAACATTTTCAATGGAAAAGATCTTACAGGCTGGACGATACATGGCACTGAAAAGTGGTATGTAGATAATGGCGAATTGGTTTGTGAAAGCGGTCCGGATAAACAATATGGCTATCTCTCTACCAATGCTGTGTATAAAAATTTCATTTTGAAAATAAAATTTAAATTGGAGGCCAATGGCAATAGTGGGGTATTCATCCGCTCTGGAATTGAAGGAACAAAAATCAGCGGGTGGCAGGTAGAAGTAGCACCGGCCGGATTACATACCGGTGGTATTTATGAATCTTACGGGCGGGGATGGTTGATACAGCCTAAACCGGAGGATGAGGTTAATTTGAAAGACAATGAATGGAATTTGATGAAGATAGTTGTGAAAAATGACGAGGTGACTACATGGCTGAATGGCAAAAAAATGGCTTTTTTGAAAGATCAAAAAATTGGAGAGGGAAGAGGTTTTATCGCTTTGCAGATTCATGATGGCGGAGGCATAAAAGTGCGCTGGAAGAATATCAAGGTAACACAACTGAAATAGTTAAACCGAGTCAAAGAGAGGGAGGCACAAATTTTTAATACATAAAAGACTTCAATGGAAAATCAACATGAATCATCCCGCAGGAAATTTTTAAAAAACTTCGCTACAACAGCTGCGGCCGTTGGCGTTGGGTCCAATGTATTTGCAACAGAAAAAAAGGAGCAATATTTTGAGCAGCTTAAAAGATTGGGCGCCAGTGCCAACGATCAAATAAACATTGCTTTAATTGGTGCAGGTGGTATGGGTACGCAGGATACGCTGACTGCGCTTAAGGTACCCGGTACCAAACTGGTTGCTATTTGCGATTTATATGATGGACGTTTGGAAGACGGTAAAAAAAAATGGGGGGCAGATATTTTTACAACCCGCAGTTATAAGGAAATTTTAAATCGAAAGGAGGTGGATGCTGTAATCATCGGTACGCCTGATCATTGGCACCAGCAAATTTCTGTAGACGCCATGCGGGCAGGCAAACATGTTTATTGTGAAAAGCCTATGGTACATGGAATTTCAGAAGGACCGGCTGTTATTAAAGCCCAACAGGAAACCGGTAAGATTTTCCAGGTGGGTAGCCAGGGAGTATCCTCGCTGGGAAATGAAAAGGCCAAACAGTTATTGAAGGATGGTGCCATTGGAGATTTGAATTACGCAGAGGGTTTTTGGGCAAGGCATTCTCCTACCGGTGCATGGCAATATCCCATTCCTGTAGATGCTTCACCGGCAAATGTGGATTGGGAAACATTTGTTAGCAATACCAACAAACGCTCTTTTGATGCCACCCGTTTTTTCCGCTGGAGAAATTATCTTGATTATGGCACCGGGATGGCAGGTGATCTTTTTGTCCACTTGTTTTCAAGCCTTCATTTTATTACCAATTCTTACGGTCCAAACAAAATTTATTCCTCTGGCGGGTTGCGTTACTGGAAAGACGGCAGAGAAGTACCGGATGTTTTGTTAGGAACTTTTGATTATCCTAAAAGCCAGGCTCATCCTGCATTTAACCTCTCCTTGCGATGCAATTTTGTGGACGGAACAAGTGGGACTACTTATTTAAAATTAGTAGGTAGTGAAGGTTCAATGGATGTAACATGGGACAGTGTAACCTTAAAAAGAAATAAAACCACTGAATCAGACGATCCCTTTTATATTGAACAAATGCGGAAGGCTGGCACACCCGTTACGACCCGTAAAAGAATAGTGGCGCCCGAAGAATATACTTTTGAAGCTGAGAAAGGATACCAGGGGGGACCATATGACCATTTTGTAAATTTTTTCGGTGCCATTAAAAATGGTGGTAAGGTAACGGAAGATGCCGTTTTCGGTTACAGGGCTGCTGCCCCCGCTTTGTTATGCAACGACAGCTACAACCAGGATACCGCTATTTTATGGAACCCTGAAAGAATGCAATTGGTAAAAAAATAGATGAATTTTCGCTGCATTGCTTTTCAGGATCATAGTAATAACGTGTATTTCAACAAATAGAAGGACTATAAAATTGCCTTAGGTTAAATAAAAATGGTATCTGTAACAACATTTCTTTTATTAGAATGAATATTACAGATACCTTTTTTACTGTCAGCAAACTGAAGTAAATCTATACGCTGGTATTTTTAAATCATGGTATCAATAAGTTGAATACAGATACAATTGCTAAACTATGCTGCTTTAGCATCTACTTTAAATGCAAGGCTAAAATACGAAAATGAATGCCCCTTGATATCATTATTGGTAAATTGCCATTCCTGACCTGAATTTGACAAGGGTGATTGATTGCAGCCTACTGCTTCCGCTACTCCAATACAGGCACCAGAGTCAAGGCTTTCGAGGCGAAATCCATACGATTTACCTTCATTTAAGTGCAGTCCTGCAATATTAAACGATTTCCATTTTCCATTATCGTTTTGATTAAAGTCCACACTGACCGATCCAAGAATTGGACCCCAGCTTTCCAGTTGTGCATCAAAGCTGTGCAGCGTCATCAATACGTTTCCCGGATGCGCTACGACACTGGTTAAAACCTCGATTGCTTCGAGTTCAACTTCTGACGGCGAGGTGAAAGTTTGACCGCCAATAATGTCTTTGTTATTGTTAGTTTGATGACCGATCCAACTAGTGGTAGTACTGGCTGTTTGTTCAACTACGGATTTTGTAATTGGGGATTTAGTGTTCAAAGTACGGAGTTTTGTTTGATTAATAAGAGGTTTGTAGCTTTAACTACATCGGATTACTATTATAAACTTATTGCGGTGCTAATTATTGTGCTTTACTGATGGTTTAATATTAAAATAGCCGGAAAATTTAAAATTTGGCCTTATTTCGCCGCTTTGATCAAATAATTCAAACCGGCTATTAAGTCAGGAAAGCTTACCTTTATTATGATTTTAATTTTTTTTTAGCAAAAAATCCAACTCCGTCTGCCCAAAATAAATTTTAAAAAGATAGATTATGTACACTTATATTTGGAATAAATACCTACCCGTAATTAGGATTTTGTTGAAAAAATCATCCGGTGCAGATCAATTGTTAAGTTTGAACCGGGAAGATTTTGAAAGAGCAGGAACTGGAAGAAAAGCGGGTTATAAGTTCACAATTGAATTTACAGATGGTAAGGTAAGCAATGTTATCAGCGGTTCTGATCTCGCCAGTCATCTTGCTGCAGCAATGTTGGAAGACGCACCTACAAAGTCCGTTTTACAAACTGGTCATTTTCAGGTAATCTTAAATACAAAATTTCAAATCAC
>JBBQQP010000121.1:0-9060 GCA_038215675.1 Chitinophagales bacterium
TGAGCGGAGTTGCTGGTGGATTCACATCATCGGTATTTTGGCATTTCTCAATTATCTGCCTTATAGCAAACATCTTCATATTGTACTCGCTTTTCCAAATGCCTACTACGGAAGATTAGATCCCCAAGGTAAAATGGACAATATGCAAAGTGTGCAGAACGAAGTAAAATATATGATGCAGCCCGAACTGGCGCCAACAGGCGAACCAGCCCCTATGAAATTCGGCGCTAAAGATATTTTTGATTTAAGTTGGAAAAATCTACTGGATGCTTACAGTTGTACAGAATGTGGAAGGTGTAGTGCAGCATGCCCGGCAAATCAAACCGGCAAACTACTAAGTCCTCGTAAAATAATGATGGACACCAGGGACCGGCTTCAGGAAGTTGGTAAGAATATTACAATCAACGGCGACTTTAAAGATGATGGCAAAACCTTGCTCCATAACTATATAACTGTTGAAGAACTGAGAGCCTGTACCACTTGTAATGCCTGTGTAGAAGCATGTCCCGTCAGCATCAATCCCCTTGAAATTATTTTCGAGTTGCGCCGTTCATTGATCATGGAAGATAGCAATGCCCCACAGGAATGGAATGGTATGTTCAGCAATATTGAAAACAATTTTGCGCCCTGGAAATTTAGTCCGGAAGACAGGGATAAATGGACCGAAGAGTTGATTTCATGAGGAAAAAACTAACCAACGGCCTCGTCTTTTTGATCATTAAATTTTGTAATGGCATCTTTTTTCATCAAAATCTTTATCAGTTGTATCAGTGCAGTGATTGTAAAGATGCCGCCTATAATCCAGTTAAGATACTGCTGACTGTTAGCTATCCGCTGCACCATCCATTTGCCTCCAAATATAAACACACAGTTGCCTAACAATGTGCCAAAACCAATACCAATAATGTAGGTGTTGTAATTTGTTGCTTTAGGTTCTAATATTTTTTTTGTAAAAAGCACAGTGCTCCAGCCAAACCAAAATGGAATTTGTACCGGATTGATGGCACACATAAACATCCCCAGCAAAAAACGGTGCATATTATTATTCAGGAGTACATTTTTTGCTCCTCCCCCGTTATTAGCTGCCGCAATAAAACTACCGGCAGCAAGCGCAAGAATGATTACCAATGTGATCCATTCCATGGCCTTCATTATCTTATGTTGCTTGCGAACCCAATCAATACCTATCAATGAAATCCGCACGTACACCATTTCGACCAATAAAGACCCCAATGAAAACCAGATAGCATTCATAATATTCTCCTGTATGCCTATTTGCATGGCGGCAATATTCAAAGTTCCCAACGGCAATGAGCCAAGAAAGCTAATGAATAAGCCCCAAAAAAAGATCTGGAAGATTTTTTTCACCGGGCAAAGATATTCTTTATCCTTATCTGACATTTGGAAAAACGCAACGCTTTTAGCAAGTTTAAAATGCAGCAATGATTTCTTTATAGTGAAGCCGTTTGAAATGGTAATCGTTTATTACTTTTTAGATTAAAATGAATATCAAAAATAAGCGGCTGACTTTCTGATAACATAACTAATGTATATTACCAAACAATTCAATTATTTAATGTTATTTCGATCGACCATACAATTACTTCGTTTTCATTTTTCATTTTTTTTAATGCCGGTTTATTGGTTTGCACTAAGTCAAACACCCGATATACAAACAGGTCATGCTATTTTAATTTTCATCATTTTCCACCTGCTTGTATACCCTGCTAGCAACGGTTACAACAGTTATATGGATAGAGATACGGAGAGCATCGGGGGTATCAAAACCCCCCTCGAGCCAACCAGGCAATTGTTTTATGTAAGCATCATCATGGATGTTGCAGGCATTTTGTTAAGTTGCCTGGTAAGTAAGTGGTTTGCATTGGGCATCACATGCTATATCCTTGCTTCAAGGGCTTATAGTTACCGGGGAATCCGATTAAAAAAATATCCTGTTATTGGCTATCTTACGGTAATGATTTTCCAGGGAGCTATTACTTTTTTTTTAGTGATGCATGGCAGTAGCACTAACAAAATGTTACAGGTTCCTTTAGCGGGTATCATTGCTTCGGCATTATTAATTGGAGGGTTTTATCCCCTGACTCAAATTTATCAACACAAGCAGGATAAGGAAGATGGAGTAATTACCCTAAGCATGTTATTGGGTTATAAAGGAACGTTTATTTTTACAGCCATCGTTTATTTTTTCTCAGTTTCAACACTTGCATTGCATTTAATATCAACTCTTCAGTTGAATAGTTTTCTGATCATTCAGATCTTTTTCTTACCTGTTCTCGTATATTTTATATGGTGGTTTAGAAAAGTAGTCCAAAACAATAGTAATGCAAATTTTGTTTACACGATGCGGATGAATCTATTGGCCTCCATTTGCACCAATGCAGCATTTATTGTATTATTTTTAATTGAAAAAAGTTGAGTAAAATAGTTTCGATAGCAACCGGAGTTCCTTCTTACAAACATGCACAAAGTGAAATTTGTTCTTTTGCTGACATCATATATTGCGACAGCGAATCCGATAGTCGCAAAATGAAATTCCTTTACCGGCATAGTGGTATTGATACACGGTATTCGGTTATTCCCGACTATAGTGCAAAAGCAGCTGACCGCCAATTTTACGAAACGACGGTTGACCTGGAGCCATTCCCCAATCTTGAAAAACGCATGCAATGTTATGCAGATAATGCCGCAATGCTTTCAGTAAGTACCATCAATGATTGTATCAGCGGAAAAATTGAGAGTACCGATATTACGCATCTTATAACAGTAAGCTGCACCGGCATGAGTGCCCCCGGTCTGGACCTTGAGATTATGGAATCGATGGATTTACAGCGTAATATTTTTAGAACGTCGGTAAATTTTATGGGATGCTACGCTGCAATCCATGCCTTAAAAATTGCAGATGAAATATGTAAGAATAATCGGGACTCAAATGTGGTAATCGTATGTACAGAACTGTGTACCCTACATTTTCAAAAAGAAAGTTCAATTGACAATATCACCTCTACCTTACTGTTTGCAGATGGTTGCGCTGCTGTTTTGGTACAGCACAATGAAGCCATCAGCAGAGGAATGTTAATGAAAAACTTTTATTCTGAAGTTGAATTTAAAGGGAAAAAGGACATGAGCTGGAAACTTTCTTCCATGGGATTTCTTATGACGCTTTCGGGGTATGTGCCGGATTTAGTGAAGGAGGATTTTAATTCACTGGTGGAAAATGCATTGAAAAATGCCGGCATCGAAAAAGATGCGATTACCAACTGGTGTATTCACCCGGGTGGTAAAAAAATATTGGAAGCCATTCAGAATAGCACTGGCTTAACCCAGACACACCTGCAATATTCTTACGATATTTTAAAGGAATATGGCAATATGAGTTCACCTACAGTATTGTTTGTACTACAACGAATTCTGCAGGAATTGCAAAATGATCAACCCGAAAAAGAAGCTGTTATTTTTGGAGCAGCATTTGGTCCCGGGCTTACCATGGAAACATTTATAGCTACCTATGGTTAATTTAAATACCCGGTCATACGAGCCAGAGTTGCTGGATGCTGCGGACATTCCATTTGCAGCTATCCAACGAAACATGCATGAACTGAACATCATCAACACTTACCTTGGCGGACACACGATTTCTATCACCGGTATCAAGCAAATATTAAAAACGTTCGGTACTGATAAACCCATCGTAATTTGTGAAATTGGTTGTGGTGGGGGTGATAATCTAAAAGCCATCGAAAAATGGTCCGCCCGTAACAAAATAAGCGTTCGTTTCATCGGTATTGATTTAAAAGCAACCTGTATCGAATTTGCAAAACAGCAATATCCAACACTAAAGGCCGATTGGATAGTATCTGATTACAAAGCGATTCAATTCAACAGTGATAAGCCAGATATCATTTTTTCGTCGCTATTTTGCCACCATTTTGAAAATACAGAGCTGGTTACTATGTTAAGGTGGATGCAGTTGAATACGACAAAAGGTTTTTTTATCAACGATTTGCACAGGCATTATTTAGCCTATAATTCCATAAAAATAATTACAGGCATTTTTTCAAAATCGTACCTTGTTAAAAATGATGCACCCCTATCGGTAGCGAGAGGATTTAAAAAGAAAGAATGGCAGTACTTAATAAAAGCTGCCGTTATTCCAAATTGCACAATTCATTGGAAATGGGCATTCCGACATTTAATTATTTATACGGCCAATTAAGATTGAGCCAGAACAGATTTCTTAATAAATCAATACCAGTCTAAAATTTATAAAATAATGAACGATTTGCAAAGGCAGGATGTATGCATTATTGGCGGAGGTCTCGCTGGTTTGTCGCTTGCCATACAACTGGCAAACACCGGACGTTCCGTAGCGTTATTCGAGAAAGAGCAATATCCATTTCATAAAGTGTGCGGAGAATATATCAGCCTCGAAAGCTGGGATTTTATAAAAAGTCTTGGCTTGCCATTAGGCGAAATGAATTTACCAATTATAAAAAAATTGATGGTTAGTTCACCCGATGGTAACCTTTTACAATCTGATTTGCCACTTGGAGGATTTGGCATCAGCCGTTATTTATTGGATAATGAATTGAAGAATATTGCCATCAAAAATGGAGTCAAAGTGTATGACCAATGTAAGGTAGAAGCTGTGCATTTTGAGGATGACGCCTTTACATTGGAAACCACCGTTGGAATCTTTACGTGCAGAGTTTGTTGCGGAAG
Organism: Chitinophagales bacterium; assembly: GCA_038215675.1. Classification (GTDB taxonomy): domain Bacteria; phylum Bacteroidota; class Bacteroidia; order Chitinophagales; family Chitinophagaceae; genus Ferruginibacter. The sequence continues at coordinate 4,741 of JBBQQP010000121.1, forward strand.
TTTTGGTAAAAGAAGCAACATTGATATCCAACTTAAACGAGACTTCATTACCCGAAAAAACAATAAACTAAACAACTACATTGGTGTAAAATACCACATCAAAACAGCCTTTCCTGTGGATACCATTGCACTACATAATTTTGAAAACGGCTATTGTGGGATCTCTAAAATTGAATCGGATAAATATTGTCTTTGTTATCTTACCAATGCTGCCAATCTGCAATCAAATGGAAATTCCATTGCCGTAATGGAAAAAAATGTTTTGCACAAAAATCGATACCTGAAAGAAATTTTTGAAAATAGTCAGATGGTATACACTTCTCCGGTTACTATTTCGCAGGTTTCATTTTCAAAAAAAACACAGGTTGAAAATCATATATTATTACTAGGGGATGCCGCCGGAATGATTACTCCATTGTGTGGTAACGGAATGAGCATGGCACTTCGTGGAAGCAAAATTGTAAGTGGTGCAATTGAGGCTTTCCTGCAAAACAAGATGAATCGTGCAACCTTGGAAAAGCGTTATGAAATTGAATGGAAGAATGCCTTTTCGAAGCGGTTAATCGTTGGACGAATGATACAGAAAGCTTTCGGAAAAGACCGGCTTACCAATCGGTTCGTAGGCTTGATGAAACGAATGCCTGTGGTTACAAATGCACTCATAAAACAAACACATGGAAAGCCATTTTAAAGTCATCCCATTTCTGCATCTACCCGCTTCATATCCCGTATATGCATCCTTGCGGATTTTAAAAACTGAGTCCCTTTTGCAAATGACCAGGGCTTTACTCCACGGTGCTTATTATACCTGCTAATTTCGTACAGCGCCTTCCAATGTTTTAATATTTCTTTGTAAGCACCGAACAGCGTATACCCGGTGTCGTAAAAATGATTGGGTTCTGCACCACAACCGTTGTATTCCAATATGGTGAAATTCTTACCGGCTTTTAAATCATCTGCACTGGTGCACATTATATCATAACGACCATAAAAGAAATCATCAATTTTTAAACTAATTGCATCAAATATTCCTACCAATTGATGATCAATTTTACCTTTTAAATCAATGAACTGTGCCCCACGGTTGTGGTTGGCCGCGTAGCTTAGCATATATTTTTCACCTGCTGGTAGTATTTCATTCCATCTTGCCTTGTGTTTGTTATACAATTCTTCTATACGCTTGCCGCCCTTAGGATGTTCACCAATCAACGACTCCAGTGTTTGTACTCCATCTCCTGTTACCTGTAATGGAACCTTATGTAAAAAACCAGTTACCCGCCCTGTTTTTTCTTTGGGATGCCGGATGTAGAAAACACTAACTTCCATGGGGAAATATACCCTGCTTTGAACAATGTATTCCCATGGCATTAAATTATGATACTGCATTAGTGCGTCCTGGTTCTCAATCATCCTCAATAATATGCCCTGCCCGCCTACTTCTGGCTTTACTATCAGCGGATAATTAATTTCATGCTGTGTCAGCTTTTTTTGTATGTCACAAAAATCTTCGTTGGGTAGTACATAAAAGGTTGAAGGGAAAAAACCCTCCGGTAAAAGATCATACATTTCCTTCTTTGGTTCGCCTTCCATTCCGCCGAAAGTTAGTTTGGGATTACTGGCTGTGAAAAACCAGACGGCTCCGGATCTAATGGTGTACCAAAGCCAAAAAAAAGACATGGGGGTATAAATCAGTTCAAAAGGCCATGCTTCCCAATTTGTAATTTTATGGATTATCCCCTTTACTATTTTCATTCAAGTGCAAAATTAACATCTAAAGGGCAACAATAAACACGCTCACAAAAACAACAAACATTTAGTTACATTTGCTTTACTGAACAATAGAAATATATGCATGTACCAACCATGGCCGAAATGACAGCCAAAGGAGAAAGTCCGGATATTTTATTTTGGGTAGGATGTGCGGGTAGTTATGACCAGCGGGCTCAGAAAATCACCAAAGCCTTTGCCACGATCTTAGATAAAGTAGGAACCAAATATGCCATATTAGGAAAAGAAGAAGCTTGTACAGGTGACCCTGCCAGGCGTTCCGGCAATGAGTTTATGTTCCAGATGATGGCTTATCAGAATATCCAGGTTTTGAATGGTTATGGAATTAAAAAGATTGTTACCGCCTGCCCCCATTGCTTTAATACATTGAAAAATGAATACCCTGAGTTGGGTGGCAATTATGAGGTGATACATCATGCTACGTATATCCAACAATTAATCGATGAAGGAAAAATAATTATGAAGGAAGGCGGTGGCTTTAAAGGTAAAAAAATAACCTATCATGACAGCTGCTATCTGGGAAGGGCCAATAATATTTATGAAGCTCCCCGAAAAGTATTAGAGGCCCTTGACATTGAACTGGTGGAAATGAAGCGTTGTAAATCCAATGGTTTATGTTGTGGCGCAGGTGGGGCCCAAATGTTTAAAGAAGAGGAAAAAGGTGACATCCGTATTAACTTCGACAGAAGCAATGAAGCAATTGAAACTGGCGCCGCCATCATTGCTGCAGCCTGCCCCTTTTGCAATACCATGATGACAGACGGTGTAAAGAATAGCAATAAAGAAGAGGACGTACAGGTACTTGACATAGCTGAATTGATAGCGGCATCCATTTAAATAATTAAAACATGAACTTAGCATTTCACCCACAAATACCATCCGACTTTGATGACCTGTCCAAGGTTTGGATTTACCAAAGCAGCCGCTTATTTTTTATCAGCGAAGCATTACAGATTGAAGAAATACTGGAAGAATTTGTCGGTAATTGGAAGAGCCACGGGGCTATTGTAAAGGGGTATGCCAACATCCTCTTTGGGCAGTTTCTTGTGATCATAGCAGATGAAACCGCTACGAGTGTAGGTGGTTGCAGTACTGACAGTTCAGTAAGACTGGTAAAAGAAATAGAGCAAAAATACAATGTGCAGCTTTTTGACAGGCAAACACTTGCGTTTGTAGTAAAAGATAAAATTCAGCTATTACCAATGTCACAATTGAACTATGCTGCCAGCAACGGGTTTATCAATGCAGATACCTTGTATTTTAATAATACTGTGCTCACCAAAAAGCAACTAATAACCGAATGGATAATTCCTATTAAGCAAAGCTGGCTTTCCAAGCGAATCAACTTTGCCGAACTTGCGAAATAAAAACTATTTTTCTGAAGGATTTCTTTTCAGATAAGTTAATTTATCTATCGTGGCCTCAAGACGGGCCAGCTTGGTTTCCTCCTTTTTTGCTCCGGTAATCCAGGTGATGTATTCCTTTCGATTGGTGAAGGAAAGGGAGTCAAAAAATGCTTTCGCTGACTGATTTTCTGTAAATAACTCCTCCAGTTCTGCAGGAGTAGTAATTGTTCTGTTCTCCATATCGATGCCGGAAAGTTCAGGAGCAATTATTGCCTTCTTTATTTGGTCGGCTTTTTTAAACCGCATTGCGCTCCATATGCTATCCAATGTAATTAAGCGAACGCTTTCAAATCCCAACTGAGAGATGCATTCCCAGTTACAATCCCGGGTTAAATCGCTTACAATTTTGGAAGAAACTTTAGGGTAAGCAATCCAAAGTTTTGCATCTTCATGTAAAGCAGGTGCGATTTCTTTAAGTATATCGTTCAATTGTTTGTGGCTGATTGCAAAAACAAGTGCGAAATCGATCTTTCTGATTTTAAGTAGTGGAGTAACGTTTTTAGCGAAGGAGATTTTAACAAATTGTTTTTCAACGGTAGAAGGTAATCCCTGAATTAATAAATTCTTTTCGTCTTTTAGCTGCAGTTTTTCTAAAATTGATTGTGACGGTGCTAATACTTCCATGTAACGATTTTTTAAATTTATTAAGTGAACAATAAGTTATCTGATCCTTTTCAGGAAACAAATAACGCCTACATAATCAATGTTAAAATAATTGGTAAACAAAGTAAGGGTACAAATAAAGTTGCAAATTTAATGATTTAATCACATAAAACTAAAAAAACTCCCGTTTAACGGGAGTTTTAACTGTAATTGATTTCTAAAATGCTTACCTAATAACCGGCTTATATAATTTCAGCGCCTCTGCCATGTATTCTTGAAGCCTTGCTATCCTGTTTTCGTCGGCTGGATGTGTTGCTAAGAACTCCGGTGACTTTTGTCCCCCCGATGCCTGTGCCATTCTCTGCCAAAAAGAGATGGCTTCCCGTGGATTATAACCTCCCATTGCTGCGAAGATCAATCCAAAATGATCCGCATCATATTCCTGCTTTCGTGAGTTGTGTAAAGTAAACCCTAATTGGCTACCAGGTAAAAATACACCATTGAAAATCCCATTCACTTTAGT
>JBBQQP010000122.1:0-8964 GCA_038215675.1 Chitinophagales bacterium
ATCAACTTCAAAGCCAAATCCTTCCAATACAATTTTTATTAAAAGCTGGTTAAGTTCGATATCTTCTGCTACCAGCACTTTGGCAATTGGAATAGTATTTTTAACGGCCAATTTTTTTTGAGTATTCTTTTTCACATTTCGGGCCGGGGCAACCAAATAGTTTGCTTTTGCCTTTTTAAAACTTAAGGTAAATGTGAACGTGGAGCCTGCTCCCACCTTGCTTTTAACAGTTACGGTCCCCCCCTGCTGCTCTACCAATTGCTTCACGATAGCAAGGCCAAGACCAGAACCTCCGTAGAGCCGGTTGGTCTCAAGCGCTACCTGTTGAAAAGCATCAAAAATAAAACCCAGGTCTTTTTCAGGAATTCCCATACCGGTATCGGCAATGCTAAACTGAACCGACACGTTTTCTTTATCTTCCTGCACCATCTTTATTCCAACAGATATTTTTCCTGCTGCCGTAAACTTTACCGCATTGCTCATCAGGTTTAAAATAATCTGCCGCAATCTTAATTGGTCGCCTACCACCAGGGACGGGATACTGGTATCGTATTTTTTTACCAGCACCAGATTCTTTTCCTTGATTTTTGTTTCAAACAAATGCAGCATGTCCGATACTGAGGAGAATAAATAAAACGGTACATGCTCAAAAGTCATCTTTCCGGAATCAACTTTTGCCAGATCCAGTATATCGTTGATCAAAACAAGCAGTGAGTCACCGGAAACTTTAATTGCATTGATGTATTCTTTTTGTGAATCGTTTAGTTTCGTTTTTAATATCACATTGGTAAAGCCGATGATCGAGTTCATGGGTGTCCGTATTTCATGACTCATATTCGATAAAAACTGTTGCTTAGCCTTTACTGCGTTTTCAGCAATTTGCGATTTCAACTCCGCATTTTTTTGGGATGCTACCAGTTCATTTTTTGCGATCACATGCGCTGTTACCTCGTAAGCAATAATGGTTACTCCGGAAACGGTTTGGTCAACCTCCATATAAGGCTGGTAAACAAAATTAAACCAGGCATCTGCCAACACTCCATTGCGTATTAATGGAACTAAAAACTCATACCCTTGAAAAGGAATCCCGGTACTTAACACGTTTTTAATTAATGGTAGTATAGGGCTGCCTTTTAACTCCGGTAAAATCTGCAGCAGCATTTTACCTTCTAAGTCAGATCCCTTGCCCCAAATTTCTTTTATGCTGTCGTTGGCCATGCTAAGCACCATTTGCTTTCCTTTTAACACAGCAAAAGCAAAGGGGGAGTTCATCAACATCATACTGAAACGCTTATTGCTATCCTCAATCACCTTGCGGACTTTTTCGCCTTCCTGCAACTTTACCTCCAATACCTTCTTCTCCTTTACTTCAATTTCTACAGCAAGCTTGCGTGCTGCTGTAATGTCAATAATGGTCAATACAATCAACTCTTCTTTTGGTACAGGCTGTATAATCCGGTGTGCATTCAGCAGCATTACTTTTGTCCCCGTAACCGGGAAATTATATTCTACTTCAAAATCATGAAAGGGTAAATTTTTAGAACCAATATCGTCCAGTAACTGCCTCAGGCGTGGAATATCAAATTGACGGTTATCCAATTTAAAAAGGGATAATCCAATGCATTCATCCTCTGTTGTTTTAAACGCCTTACAAAAAGATTTACTGGCCGATTTAATGCGAATATCCCTGTCAAGAATCAGCATTGGCTCCTGTATTGTAGAAAGAATGGCTTCATAGTAAGTGTACAATTCTTCTACCTGAAGGATACGAGCATGCAGCTCCTGGTTGGTAGTGATCAGCTCTTCGTTGGTGGATTCAATTTCTTCTTTAGACGTTTCCAGCTCTTCATTCAGGCTTTGTAATTCTTCATTGCTCGAAACTATTTCTTCATTCGCACTTTGCAATTCTTCATTGGCGGCTTCCTGATCATGGGTGATAGCCCCCATATCCGATCTTGCCGCCGCCAGTTCTTCTTCCAGTTTTTTTATCCTGCGGTCTTTGGCGACCGCGTTTGATTTATTGCCGCCCGCTGTTTCTTTTAACACCTGCGCCTGCGCCTGGCCCGAAAAAACAACTACCAGCATGGGCTCCTCGCCCTCTATATTCAACGGCAACACTTCTAAATTAATCAACCGTAAAGCATGACCGGTTTTGTCATGGTTCATTTCAATCCCTGTTTTCTGAACTACCTGATTTGATTTAATGGCATGATGAATGGCGTTGCGCAATTCGAAGGTAATTTCTACATGTGCCATTTTCAGGATATTGAAACTGGCTTTACCCGATGAATGTTTCAGGTACAATTCTGTTGCTCCCCGAAATTCTAAAATTTCCATACCGTGGTTGATTACTACGCTTGCAGGTGTAAAACGCGACAGCAACAACTCATCAAAAGCAGTTCCAAGATTGGCCTTCGTAGCAGCCGGTATTTTTTTAGCAATCTTTGCAGGAACCATATTTTTAGTAGCCATATTGGAATGCAAAAAGCGGGGAGTTAATGCTGGAATAGTCTGGGTACCCGAATCTTTTTTACGGGTGTATATTTTAAACTTTTTATTGAACGGCGTAAATAGCTGGGCCGATGCTCCCACGGTTTCTGATTTGCCCAGCATCAGGTAACCCTTATCGTTTAACGCATAGTGAAAAGTAGCAATGATTTTTTTCTGGGCACCAGGATCCAGGTAAATCATCAGGTTTCTGCAGGTAATAAAATCCATCCGTGAAAAAGGAGGATCACTCAAGAGGTTATGCTCGGCAAATACACATACATCCCGCAATGATTTGGAGATGCGATATTTATCTTTTGCCCGGGTAAAAAATTGCTGCAGGCGTTTGGGGGAAACATTTTTAAGCTGCAGCAACGAGTATTCGCCCAAACGAGCTTCACTGATGGCTGTAGGACTAAGATCCGAAGCAAAAATCTGAAATGGAATTTTGACAGGCCTGTTGCCTTGTATCTCCAGCATTAACATAGCAAGGGAATAGGCTTCTTCGCCGGTGGCACAAGCGGCTACCCAAATCCGAATGGGTTCCCCTGCCAATTTGGTTTTAATCAGTTTGGGAAGCACAGCCGCTTTCAAAAAAGCAAAGCCATCGGTATCTCTGAAAAAACCGGTTACATGAATCAGCAGATCCTGGTAAAGCGCATCCACCTCCGTGCTTTTTTGTGCCAGCAGTTCTGCATATTGTTTAAGCGTTTTTATTTTATGAATCAGCATCCGGCGCAACATCCGGCGTTTGATGGTATTCATTTTGTAATGACTGAAGTCTACTTTCGTTCTTTTAAAAATCAATTGCAACACGGCTTTTAAATCAGGATTGCTGTTGTCAATTTCGTCTTCTGCAACCTGTTTAACTGACTTACGTTTTACCAGCGGATGATTACTCATCCAGTTTAATTCTTTTGCAATTTCTTTGGGCGACATTACAAAATCAACAATACCCTCTGCAATGGCCGAGTGTGGCATGCTGCTGAATTTTGCAGTATCATCCTGCGCAAAGGTAATTCCACCTGCCTGTTTTATTTCAGTCAAACCCTTTGTACCATCACTTGCACTGCCGGATAATACTATGCCGATCACATTTTCTTTGTGCGTTTCGGCCAGCGAAGAAAACAACACATCAATGGAAAGATTGGCAATTTTATTTTTTGGACGGGGTAATAATTTGATATGGCCGTCAATCACTTCAATTTCTTTGTTATAGGGAATCACATACACATTATTGGGCTTCATTTTCTCCATATCATCAATATCCTGAACCGGCATCTTAGTTATTTTACCCAAAATAGAACTAAGAATACTTTTATAATCGGGACTCAAATGCTGCACGTAGATGAAGGCCATGCCCGTAGTTATTGATAAATTTTCCAGCAGTTCCCTTACTGCTTCCAGTCCGCCGGCAGATGCACCAATGGCAACGATGGGAAAAGGATGAGCTGGTTCAAAACCAGCCTTTTTAATTTTAGCAGTAACTGCATTTTTGGTTTTAACCGGTGTTTTCTGTGCAGTGCTTTTACTGCCCGGGGATGCTTTTAGGGGCGCCTTCTTCTTAACCTTTATTTGTTGATTTGTTACCGGGGATGTTGATTTCATTCTACCAATTTTATTCTATGCTTTAGTAAATCCACAAAGCTACTTTTTTAGAAAGGAGACATTACCAATAATTTCTAACAAACTATGCCTTAGCTATTTAGCAATTTTCCTAAGCAGTGGATAACGCTTATACGCAAGTTATCGCTCCCTGTTGGATATACCAATTGTTAATTTTGCGCTTTGAAAACTATGCAAGGTCACTAGCCTTCCAGATACTAACGACCACGATAACCTGTAACGAAAATGAGGAATTGATTTTAAATACAAAAGCAATTGATACCAACGTTACCTTCAGCCTACAATGTAGGCTGGCTGAAATTGTATTAAAATCCAACTATTTTTGCGCATAAAAATCAACACAAGCCCGGAACAATGTTTTTATTTTTAGTCTGTTTCGGCTAAATTACGATTTGAATCACGGGCCTATCCATACTATTGAAAAAAATTAAATCTAAGAAATTAAAACTGATGCTTTTAAAAATTTCAACCCTGCTGCTCTTTACAATTTTTTCTGTATATACCGGATACACTCAATCTGGTGTAACCATTTCTGGCATTGTAAAAGATAAGACATCAAAAGCGGCATTGCCTTATGTAAATATTGCGCTGAAAAAGGTAACCGACAGTTCTTTCGTAACAGCAACCATCAACAATGAAGAAGGAAGATTTTCAATTGCCGGTATTAAAACAGGCAGCTACTTTTTGGAATTTTCATTTGCAGGATTTTTAACCAAACAAGAACCCGTTTTAGTGGGAACACTCAGCGCTTTCCTGGATATGGGCACTATAGAATTGCAGGAAGCCGGCAACGTTTTAAATGAAGTGGTGGTGGTGTCAAAGCAGGATGCGATAAGCAATAAAATGGATAAAAAAACTTTTTCCGTTGCGGATAATATCAGCCAGGGTGGTGGTTCAGTTTTACAGGTATTGAAAAATTTACCCGGCGTTACTACCACCCAGGATGGTAAAGTAGAATTAAGGGGCAGTGATAAGGTAGCCATTTTACTGGATGGCAAACAAAGCGCCTTAACAGGAATTGGTAACCAAAGCGGATTGGATAATATTCCGGCATCGGCCATTGAAAGAATTGAAATAATCAATAATCCTTCTGCAAAATATGATGCCAATGGCAATGCAGGCATCATCAATATCATTTATAAAAAAAGCAAACAAGAAGGCTTTAACGGAAAGATAGGACTTACTGCAGGCATGGGTGCATTGTGGCAGAAAAAAGCCAACTATCCTTCTATACGTCCTCAATACCAGGGCACCCCAAAAATTAATCCATCGCTTTCACTCAACTATAAAAAAAACAAAGTCAATACTTTTTTACAAGCCGATTGGTTGTATACAGAAACACTTAATAAAAATGAATTTTTTGAAAGAAAGTTTACCGATGGTATCGTTATCAATCACCAGTTGAAGCGAAATCGTAACACACATTTTTTAACCACCAAGGCGGGTGCTGACTGGAACATCAATCCTCAGAATATACTTAGCATTTCGGGTATGTTTGGTATTGAAAAGATCATCGACCGGGGCGATGAACCTTTCTTTAATAAAGACCTTACCGTACGCAACCGGCTCTGGCGTTTTTTAGAAGATGAATTGAAAACCACCGTGGTTGCTTCCGCAGCTTACCAGCATAAGTTTAAGCAGGCGGGCCATGTACTCAACATCGGTTTTAACTATACGTTTCACCGGGAAGATGAGAAATATAATTTTGAAAACATACTGCCAGCTTTTACGGGATTGGATTCGTTTAAACTACTTTCAGACGAGCACGTAGCCGATTTAAATATTGACTATGTAAAGCCCCTAAAACATGGCCGTTTGGAAGGCGGCTTAAAATTCCGCTATCGGAATATCCCCACCAATATGCAGTTTAAACCGGGCGTCAATTCGCCATTGGATACCAGCGCCGGAGGTGCAGCTACCTACACAGAAACCATTCCGGCCTTATATGGCAACTATGTTTTTGAAACCAAAAAGCTGGAGGCGGAAATTGGCTTAAGGGTGGAGTATGTAGACCTGCAGTACAAGGTAAATCCTAACCACAATACTTACAAAAGCGATGGTTATGATTACACCCGGCCTTTTCCAAATGTAAGGCTCGGCTATAAAATAAATGAAGATAACAAGCTGTCTTTTTTTTACAACCAACGGGTTGACCGACCCAATGAAGTAGACATCCGTATTTTTCCAAAATATGATGATGCAGAAATTGTAAAAGTGGGCAATCCAGGGCTACAGCCACAGTTTACCAGTTCTTACGAAATAGGCTATAAAACAAATTTTAAAAAAGGATACTATTACGCCGCACTGTATCACCGCAGCACCACCGGTACCATTACCCGGATTGCTACACAGGTGCCACCGCAAACGATCCTTTACAACGTGTTTCAAAACGCTGGCCGCAGCAGCAACACTGGTGTTGAAATGGTATTGCAGCAGAATATTTCAAAAGTATTTTCCTATAACAGCAATGTAACGATTTACAAGGCGGTGGTGGATGCATTTACGGTAGAAAACAAATATCCGGTTACCTCTATCTATTCGGCCCCTAAACAAACTATCACGTCGGGCAATATTAAGTTCAATGGAATTTTTCATTTTGCCAAACAAACCGATTTGCAAATTACTGCTATTTACCTGGCGCCAGATATTATCCCGCAGGGAAAAATAAGCTCCAGATTTTCGGTGGACGCCGGAATAAAACGCTCCATACAAAAAGGAAAGGGTGAGTTGTTTTTTAATGGAACGGATCTGTTCAACACGCTGCGGATAAAAAAGAGAATAGATGGCAACGGGTTTACACTCACCAGTACAGACTATTACGAAACACAGGTATTTAGATTGGGATATAGTTACAAGCTTTAATGCCCCTTAATAAATTTCACAACCGCCTGCACCAGTTCCGTTTTAATCGGTTCGTTGGGAGTTGTATTGTACAAAGCGATGTTTTTATTCCGGTCTGCAGGTGCATCTTTTAACAGATGGCTCATACCATCAATAATTAGGAGTTTACTTTGTTTGCTGGCCTCATGCAATTGGTTGGCATCTTCCACACTCACCTGTATATCCGTTGTGCCGTTTAAAATTAATACCGGTATTTTGAGCTTCGCAATTTCAACCCGGGGATCGTATTGAAACCAGTCAATCAAATATGGTTGCACAGAAGGGCGAAACAGGCTATACATTGCAGGCGGTACATGGCTCAAGGTTTTTCCGGCTGCCAGTGAATCCAATCTTGGTACATATAAAACCTGGATGCTTTGTGGCTGGGCCGACAATTGCTTTTTAATAATCTCCGCTGCGGGCATGCCCGGTCCGGCAACAGAAATGTATTTGTTAGCGGATGCTTTGGCGGCCGCAATCATACCAATGAGCGAGCCTTCGCTATGGCCCAAAACAATGATGCTGTTGAAGCGATTGTCGGTTGCTAAAAGTTTGATCCAATCAGCTGCATCATTCACCATGTCGGTAAACCTGATATCTTCTTCTTTGCTACCTGCATCCTTGCTTTCAGCGATGGACCGCTTATCATACCGAACACTGGCGATATTATATTGCAGTAAACTATCGGCTAATATTTTATACGAATTTGAATTGACACCGGCTACTGAATTGCCGTTTCGATCCGTTGGTCCGGAGCCGGCAATGATTAAAACAACCGGAAATTTTTTTCTCTTCGATGGTACCGAAAGTGAACCGCGGATCTTACCAGTTGCAGTCTGCAGGATAATATTGGTAGCAGTAGTTACCGTGTCTGATTTGGTTTGGGCTGTTGCCACATAACCAAAGAATATAAGCGCAAGCAGCATGAATATTTTCATGAATTGTATTGAATTGATGTGTGAATTATCGATGGTTAATGTCGTCCGTTCTGTATCAACTGAAATAAAAAAAAATTGTTGATGAAAGCTTTTCAGCTCATGCAAATTTATCAACAATCATTTAGACGAGCGTTTAAAACATTTAACGAATGAGTACCCGATTTTCCGATAGCCAATCAAACAGCGCAAACCGGTCTGAACTGCGGTACCGGTTGGCTTGCTTCCGACATTACCTTACTTCAAAAACTGAATACTTTTATCAACCACTGCCTGCATAGGTTCCGGCAAATCATTACTGGTCCATGGGTGCTTTCTTCCAAATACATGATCACTTTCTACCGTAAATAATTGTGCGGCAGGTTGCCATTCTTTTAACTGAAAAGCAGTTTCAATAAGCACTGCACCGTCCTGCGTGCCATGGCAAATCAGCAAGGGGATGTTCAGGCTTTGAATGGCTTCTTTAATATCCAGTCGCTGTTGGTTTTGCTCGTAATCCAGGTACAACTGGTAATACATCGGCATCTGCTGTTTGGTACGTCCATTGGTATAATATTGCACCCCCGTATTTTTCCATTCCTCCATTTTTGCAGAAGACCAACTACCCCAAGGCGTTTTACATTCACCGATGCCGGCCCAGGTGATTAACTTTTTAACACGGTTGTCTTCGGCCGATTGCAGGATTGAAATACCGCCGCCCATGCTATGTCCGATCAAATAAACTTTGCTAATATCCAAGGCCTCATGAAAAGGATTTTGCGGATCACAAACCCAGTCAATCACCTGGCGCAAATCTTCCAGTTCTTTGGTATAATTGTTCTGACCAAAAGCTTCCAGGTTACCAAATTCTTCCGGCTGCCCGGGTGTAGTGCCGTTGTGCGAAAAATTAAATTTAACCAACACAAAACCTGCAGCTGCAAACTGATCGGCTACAAGATCGAAATTGCCCCAGTCTTTAAAACCATTAAATCCATGCACATAAATCACTACCGGCTTTGGTTGATTGGCTTCTTCAAAAAAAATATCCATTCCAATT
>JBBQQP010000123.1:0-8858 GCA_038215675.1 Chitinophagales bacterium
GAAAATGGCTGGCTGTGTCTTTTCCCGATAGAAGATTTAATGGTAACAAATAAGGACTATCAGTTGTTGATGCAACACATTCCTGATTATTTCTTGTTTGGAAAAGATGCGGCGGACACTGGCTACTCATTTCATAAAACCAAACAAACTTTTCATTCTTTTGGTTTGATGTCTAATTTTAAGACGGATCCAATAGATTTTTGTGGTAATTCTTTTTTGGATTTCTTAGAATATTTATACAATCAATAGTTTCGACTAATTGAAGTTGGACCTCATTGGAAATAGAATTTATTTTAATTAAATTAGATTTTCTTACCAGCAACGTCTCCTCCCGAGCCTTGTGTGTTGGCGAGGGACGTTGCGTACTACGGAGCGATCTTTTATTAGACAAAAGAAATGTTTTTCTTTTGCAAGTACAAATAAATTGGGTTGAAATGCCTAAACCAATTTTACAGTAGTATCTTTATTTTACGCCAGTAAAACGAACCATACCACATAATAGCGGAATGTTTTTTATAACATTTACCTGTTACCAATGGCTGTCATTAATTGATAAAGTAAATGGGTATGACATTATTTACAAATGGTTTGATCATTTAAAAAGCAAAGGCCATTTTATAAATGGTTATCTTATAATGCCCAATCATGTGCATGCATTGATTAGTTTTATTAACACTACCCAAAGCATCAATATTATCATTGGCAATGGTAAAAGATTCATGGCCTTTGAAATTATTGACCGGCGGGAAAAAAATAATGAGACAACCTTGTTAGAACAATTAGCCGGAAGCGTAGAAGCTTCACGAAAAGTAAATAAAAAACTGCATGAAGTTTGGGAACTTTCCTTTGACTGGAAAGATTGTAGAAGTAATGAATTTGTATGGCAGAAATTGGATTATATGCACAACAACCCATGCACGGGTAAATGGCAGCTTGCAGTTAATGCCATTGAATACATTCATAGCTCTGCAAGATTTTATTTAATAGGTGTACTAGGCATTTATCCTGTCACCAACTTTATGGAGATGGAAGAAGTGGATTTCAATAAACCCAAAGAGTAATCCTGATACACGCAACGTCCTCGGCTCTGCTTAAGCTCGTTGAGAGACGTTGCTGGGAAGGAGGGTAGCACACTCCCGTGGACCAACAATGGAGGATAATGCATATTATCCCGAAGGTCTAAAAATAGCAGGGATAAGTGCAAGGGCAGCATTAAAACCTACTACACAATATGGCTATCAAAGTGACTATGCACTGGAAGATGACGAAACGGGCTGGAATGAATTTGAATTGCGGAACTATGATCCTCAGACGGCAAGATGGATCCAAGTAGACCCATACGATGAATTTGTATGCCCTTATGTAGGGATGGGGAATAATCCTGTTAACAATGTTGATCCTGATGGAGGTTGTGTGTGGTGCGAATCTATTAAAAACTCACTTACATTAGAGAATGTAAAAGTTGTTGCTAAATTGCCCACGTTTTTTGAGAAAGTTATGGCGAGTGGCGCCGTCAGTCTGGGTAATCTAAATACTGCTTTTGCAAATTCTGTTATTAGGTGGAAGATTAATACAAGTAATGATATTGAATGGCTTAAAAGTCTTCCAAGCACTCTTGAAGCCAATCGAAAAAGAAATTGGGAATCGGGAAATACTATAATTCAACAATTCGGAAGAGATGCTATGGCAAATCCCATATCGCTTATAAGTCTCGGTGCCGAAGTTAATATAGTAAAAGGGGCCATGGGTATCGAGATTAGAGCAGCTGCAGGGTTAGAAGGGATAGCCGCTAAGACGGGAGGGCAACTTTTATTAAACCCAGGAGCTGCAAATTTAACTCAACAAGGATTAGAGCATATTGTAGCGAGGCATTGGTTCACAAGCGGTGCAAAAGGAGCAGGTAAATTTTTAGAAGGGACAACTGCGGCAGGGCTAAAAGATATGATTGGAACTGCAACTACAAAAGGATTATTTAGACCCAATACATTTGGAAGAGCAGGAACTATTGCAGAATATAATTTTGGTAATATAATAGGAACTACATCAAAGGGCTTACCTGCATCTAATTTAAGAGTAGTTATTGGCACTAATGGAAATGTGATATCAGCCTTCCCTTTTTAAAAGTAAAAATATAATGTTCAGAATTGAATACGAAATAATAACAGCTTCTTTTGATAATTTAGAATCTCTTACAGAGGAAGAATTGAGATATAATTTTCTCTTAGGAAATGTAATGTTTAAGACTGACCAAGATATAATTAATATGGATTGGGAATGGATACCATTATTAGATTTTTCATTGTGTTTGTATGAAATAAATAAAAAGCTATCTAATAGAGAAAGTTTAATTCAAGTCTTTGAGTTCACGGAATCTGCCGAAATAATTGAGTTTTTAAATACTGCAGATAACTTAAAAATTAGCCCTTCTTTCTCATCTAACAATATTGAAATACCAATAAATGAATTTGATAGTGGAGTGCGGAATTTTTATTATAAGATTGGCTTATTGATTAAAGAAAAAACAGCGAACAAAGTAGTTAGCACTGCCTTAAATAAGTATCTAACATTTTTACAAGCCTGACAATAAAGCAAAAAGCCCGAATTAGTTCGGGCTTTTGCATTATCAATCTAGTTCTAAACTTTCAATCATTTCTTTAAGTTCATTGGGCTTTAGATCGGCTTTTTCACCTTTGTCATAAATGGTAAGGAGGTAAACCGTTTCGGTTTCAATATAGAGATAAGTGATAACCCTTGTACCGCCACTTTTACCCTTGCCTTTACTACCGATAGCCAAACGGATTTTATAGCAGTTGTTACCAATGAAAGTGCCTTTTTCAGGGTCTGCGGTAATATCGGCTATCAGTTCAGCAAACTCATTTTTGAGAGAAGGAAATTTTTTAGCCAGTCGTTTGAGTTCCTTCTCAAAGCGATGGGTAGGAATAATGCTATAACTCATTGAGTAAATCTTGAGCCGTTTTTAATTTTAGTTTCCCTTGTTTGTGTAGGCGTACTTGTTCAGCAGCTTCTTTAAGGTCGTCCCAAAGTTCAACAGCAGCCACAGTCATAGGCTTTGCTTTTCTAACAAAGGAAAGGCTTTTCAAAACTTTCATTCCGAAAGTTGCCTCACTGTCGGGTATATCAATCAATACTTTCATTGTTCAATTTTTTATTTTACTGAAATATTTTGCTGAAAAAAATCTTGAAACTTCTTTTTGGTGAGCATAGTATCAAGCATTTTATAAATCACGTTTTTGTCTTCCTCTTCCAACTGTTCTACCAGTCTTATTTTTTCTGAAACCGTTTTATCTTCTACGGTTACGGGAGTAGGTTGTTTTTTATCATCAGGGTTTAGCAGTTCATCAACTGTAACGCCCAGTATTACAGATAGTTTTTGTAAGACTTCTACAGATGGCTCACGCTTACCATTCTCAACTTTGTTGTAGTTGCTTTGGTCTAAACCCACATCAGTAGCCACAGATTTTTGCTGTAACCCTTTATCCTTACGGAGTTGCTTTATTTTTTCGCCTACGGTCATACGATGAATATTTGACGCAAAGTTAATCATTTTGACAATTATAGGCAATAAGTTAATTTATTTGACCTATTTAACTTGTCAGTCAGGCGCAGGACTCCGGGTCCTGTGTCTTCCCTGTTAGTAATCTACGAACCTAAAAACCATCCAAAATAATAAGATCCGGCAACCCCTTTTTTTCTGTAAAATAATCAATCGCAGTGCTATATTTCCAATACCATGGCTCAGATACAAAGCCAGCTGTTACAGGGTTCCAATGAAGGTAATTTAAACGCTGGTTATACATTTCTGTGTTTTCTAATTATATTGGATGATTTTCATGCTCCCAAAACTTGTGTTTAAAATTACTGCTGCTTTTTTTACCTTCCGTTGCAAAAGAATGGAGCAAGTATTCCTTCCTGCTTTCCTTTGAATTATTGATTACTGCGTCTATTAATTTCATGGCAGGGAAACTTTTTATATTTCGCCTGATCAATCCCAAATCATGTCCATCTTTACAACTGCAAATGGTATGCAAATGATTGGTCATTAACACCCACGCATGTATTTTTAAACCCTGGCTTGGCTGGCAATGTCTGTTGCTCTCTGACAGAATTGTTTTGTATTTTTCTCTTTTAAAAACATCCGGCCACCCCGCTATAGTTGATGTGTAAAATAGACTCCTTCATTGTCAATAAATTTATACCTTTTGCTCATCGTGCTTTTATTTTATATCCCGAACTAAATTTTTGTTGTTGAAATAACACTGAACTCAAAGCAGTAGTAACGGGGAAGACACAGGACGGAGTCCTGCGCCTGTTTGGGAAACTTTTTATATTTCGCCTGATCAATCCCAAATCATGTCCTTCTTTACAACTGCAAATGGTATGCAAATGATTGGTCATTAACACCCACGGATACATTTTTTAAACCTTGCCTTTGCTGGCAATACCTTATACTATCTAAAAGGATTGTTTTATAAATTTCTCTTGTGAAAACATCCGTCCACCCCGCTACTGTTGACGTGGTAAAATACACTGCTTCGTTGTCAATAAATTTATAGCTGCTGATTATCGTGTTTTTATTTAAAACTCGAACTAAATTTTTTTTGTTGAAATAGCACTCAACTCAAAGCAGTAGAAACAGGGAAGACTCAGGACGGAATCTGCGCCTGCCTGATTATACGGATGCACAACTAGACGTTTTGTTTACAAAATAACTGCAGTTTTTATGCACAAGGCTTTCTGCGCATTGATTGAATAGGTTAGAGTGTTTAATTAAAACAATTGGCGGTTTGCCATTCCTTGCATCTTGTCTTCAACGAACCACTTAAAAAAGTTGACAACAGTTTCCTGAGCTATATCAAACTTTTATGCAAACACTCAAGTACGTTATTAGTAACCAAAATTTCCCTTCAAGTTTTTTTTTACAGGCTGCCTGTTTTGCTTTGCCGGGTACTTTTGTATGTCTTGTAATCTGGGCATCTGTAAAAAAGCCAGATGAGATATACCTGGTCATCCGAATAATCAGCAGATACAACTAAATTGCAATTGTAACCGTTATCGTGGTCGTATGAAATTCACTATTGTCTGATTAAAATTCATTCAAATCACTTAAACGTTTACTGACAGAGGGCGCTGGCCCCTTTCGTTTGGAGGGGAGCTGGGGTGAGGTCATGCAGGCTTGATAAGGCTTTCAGACAACTGGTCGGACAACAATAATAAATTATGAAAGAGATAAAAGCCATCATTGCGGCATACGATTCAATAGACGTTGTAAATACCAGAGCAGCTTTGGCAACTGTTGTAAGGGTAGAAGGTTCTTCTTACCGGCGGACCGGAGCCCGCATGCTGGTAATGGACAATGGCGTTTGGGTAGGCGGTATCAGCGGGGGATGCCTGGAGGGAGATGCGCTTAAACGGGCACGTTTGGCAATATCAAAATCAACAGCTTCTTTAATCACTTACGATACTACCGAGGGCGACGATTATCAAATTGGTGTAGGATTGGGGTGCAACGGAATCATTGATGTATTGTTTACGCCGTTAAATTTCAACGATCAAAACAATCCTGTAGCAATTTTAAAATCATGTGTAACTGCAAACAGGCAAACAAATATATTGATTACCATAACAAATCTAACAGGCGATTGGCAAACAGTAAAAGCAGGCGAGGTGATTAGATATGCCAATGTCAAAAGCCTGGCTATTTTTGACAATGATTGGGTTGAAAAGCATTTTGCAACCTTAGTTGAAAAGCAACTTACTGAAAATAAATCTGCTCCCCAAATTGTTGCACTTGAGGATGGAAGAGTAGTGGAAGCATTCATCGAAATACTGCCTCCTGAAATTAATGTTGTAATAATGGGGTATCAATATGATGTGTATCCCCTCAGCAAGTTGATCAAAGAAATCGGCTGGATGGTAACCATCGTTGCCAATCCGCAAAAATTGAACACGCATATCACAGAAGTTGCAGACAAAGTAATAGCCCCTGAGTTTTTTTGCAACCTGCCGATCGACCAACACACCGTTATCATTTTAATGTCGCATGACTTTAAAACAGATAAGAACAATTTGCCCATAGCCCTGGCAACCACCGCCGCTTATATTGGTATGCTGGGACCAAGGGTACGTTCCGAGAAAATATGGCGGGAATTGGTCGAAGAAGGATTTTCGTTATCAGCCGAAAACATGGATCGCATCTATGCTCCCATTGGTTTGGATATAGGTGCGGTTACACCGGAAGAAATAGCCTTATCACTGGCAGCTGAGGTGAGAGCTGTGTTGTCAACAAGGGCGGGTGGTTATTTGCGCCTGCGGAAATTAAGTATACATGAGCGTGAGTGAGGTCAAATTTAATGAACAAGTATTTTTAGTAACAGCTGAAAGGCATTGAATTGTTACCAAAGAATGCGTCTCAATAAATCAGCATCCTACGAATTTGAAAATATTTACAATCTGCGGATTGATAGGGAGGGCAATCTTAATTTATATCGCTGCTTACACAACCGACGTTATTTCTACACGCTGATTTTCAATAATCTTTCTTTTTTTTTTGCCAGTCGCATTATACATGATACTGGTTTATATTTTGCAACCAATTGCGAGTGTACTGGAGGGTGACCTGTTTTGGCGACCTGTTAAACGCTTCATTTGTCCTTTTCCTTACACGCCTGAATCACATTAGAAAATATTTTAAGCAGGGTATGAATCTTGCAACTTTTATCCAGTAAGGTGTAACAATTGGCAATTTAAAATAACCACCTTTATGCCTCACCAATTTATTTAATAAAGTGTTTTAAATGCTATTTGTTTTTAGTGATAATCTGTGCCGTGGAGTACTGACTACTATTAAAAACAGTTGTTTTTTTACACTGCCTAATCAAAAAAAGTATGAAAAAATTTATTATAATTCCTGTATTGGCAATCGTGTCGCTACAGGCCTGTGTGGCAAAAAAGATATTAAAGCAGTCGCAAATGGAAACAGCTGCGTTGAGACAGGACAGTATGGATCTGGCGAACCGCAATGCTTCTTTGACTGGTAATATTTCGGTATTGGATAAAAATATTGCAACAATGCAAGGCAATATTAAATCAATGAATAGTGAAATAGCCAGCTTGAACAACCAAAATGGTCAACTGGGGCAACAAACTGCCAATCAGCAAAACCAGTTGACAAAAACGAAAGAAGAATTAATGGACCAACAGCAAAAGCTAATGCGTTTACAATCATTAATGGAGCAGCAAAAAGCACAGGGCAAACTGTTGAAGGATAAAATGGCCGAAGCACTTAAGGGATTCAGTTCAAATGAACTTACGGTGGTACAAAAAAATGGCAAGGTGTATGTGAGTCTTTCAGAAAATCTTCTATTTCCATCCGGAAGTGCGGTCGTAAATCCTAAGGGTGTTGATGCATTGTCTAAGCTTGCAGCCGTGCTGAATTTAAATGGTGACGTAGCCGTAAACATTGAAGGGCATACTGATAGCATTCCCATCAGGGGGCGTTTTAGCGACAACTGGGATTTGAGTACTGCCCGTGCCAATTCAATCGTACGAGTGTTGGTAAACAACTATAAAGTAGATCCGATAAGAGTGGTTGCATCCGGCCACAGTTATTTTGATCCGCTTCAAACCAACTCAACCGCAGATGGCAGAGCAAAGAACAGGAGAACAGAAATCATCTTATCTCCAAAATTGGATGAGATGTATAAGTTGATTGGGATGTAACCACCACAGCAAAAATTTATAAATCAGATTGGGTGGAGTTAGGGCTCAATACATGGATCATAATAACAAAGGCATTTACAGGTAAAGGTTTACTTGTAGATGCTTTTGTTATTTAAATCCAATCAGTTTGTTACAAAAAAACTGCATACACTTGCAACATAATCTGATCCGGATGTTATATTAATTCAATAAAATAGATATCAGTTGGTTCTTGAAGAAAGCTATCGGCACCCCTATTATTATTGCCCTACCTAAAATAGGGGTCAGCATCTTATGTCTTATAAATATTGCTGATCCTGGGATTAAAAAGGACAGACCGTTGCGGAAGCAGAACCAAAACTTGTATTGTGTCTAACCGATGTTGCACTTAATTATTTAATTGTTCTTTTCAAAGGATAAATTATTGCTTTTGATTTTGCTAAAAAATTACAAAATGAAAATATAAGGCCATGTAACTTAACGCGGGGCCTTTTAACTAATGAAGATGAAGCGGTGTAAATTTTTTAATGTTTTTTTGGTGGTGACACCTTTTAAACCATAACATCTCTCGGCAACAAACAATCTAATTATTATAAAATTTGAATTGAAGTACTACTGCTAACGTTGTTATAAAATACAACACATTATTTTACCCCATATTTACTTTGTTGTTTTAAGGGTCTCGGCATATGATAAAACGAATGTTAAAAAAATAAATCTATATTTTTGTTTTTATCAATAAACTCCTATACATTCGGAATCCGAATTTCGTACAAGATCCCTTCTTACCAAAAAACCATCCAAAATTCACATTCCAATTAATAAGTCATTTGCTACTTTTACGGTAGTTTTATTCTTGTGAAAAACGCACTTAGTTTACGTGTTCCCCCGTTATTGTTAATCTCGACTATACATTAGGCCATTACAAGGTAAAAACCTTGTCCAGAGCCGCTTTGTAAGCGATTGTGTTGGAATTATAAATTTTAAAAATAGCCACTGAATCGGGCAAGTATTTAGTTTATCAACCACAAACCACTGTATGTACATGAAAATTTTTACTCTCCTCACACTGTCTTTTATTTTGTTTTTGTCTCTTGGCGCATGGAATGTGCAGGGGCAGGCAACTGTTGCAACAGACC